>JAXHUS010000123.1:0-3015 GCA_034189305.1 Thermodesulfobacteriota bacterium
CGGGGCATTCTTGATCTTAGTGAAGGTGCTCGTAAATTTGCCCGCCGCTTATCAAGACAAAAAGGGAAAAAAATTCTGGATTCTTTTGTTTATACTGCCCACGCCCGCAAGGGGTGGATGGTTCCAAATCAGTATTGGACGCCGGGAGTAATTTCCCCTATGGCAATTATGGGAAAATACTATATGTATTATGGACAGGATTTTATTTCTCCCAGAGAATTGGGTAAGAAATGTGCGTCTAGACTAAGAGGCGAATTGATAATTGATAATCTCGGAATTTGCCGCTTCCACCGGAACTGGGCAGAAGAAATGATACCCGAAATTATTGATTCGCTGTTTGGATTAAAACAGCAATTCATTGAAAATAATCATATCACAGCCAGCAGGATAAATAGCCGTAATTCATCCGTTTTTTGGGAACCTGATAGAAACATAGATATTGTTTACACTTTTTTGAAAAGAAAATACACTTTAGAAAATAACAATGATAGCGCACTTATTAAATGGATGAATTTTTTTGAAAAAAACAAAAATGAAGCTGCCTTGAGTTTTTGGTATGAAATGCATAAAGGGATTCAGGAATCTCTTCGAGAATTTTAATAAATACAGTGTATGAGAGATAGAATCATATAACTGATGTTCCAATCAAATTTTAGACCTTGAAGTCATCTAACCCCCGAAATTTAAAGGGATATCCGTCTGTCCACCAACTTTTTCCTAGTGGCTACCTTTACAAGGTAAAGCCTCAGGCAATTTTACCTCTGCTGATTTTAAAAGTCTTTTTATAGACTCTCTTGGCTCTGGAATTTTATTGCAAAGAGATTTTCCCTTAACCTTAATCTCGGTTGCACATAATGTGGAAAGTTCTTTTATCCCTTCCGAGACAGTTAAATCTATATCACTCCAACGTTTGGCCAGTTCCTTAATAATCCCATATGCCAGCATGACTACAAATGCATGACCTCTTGTTCGCTTAGCCAGCCGTACATGAATAGGACGAACCTCTAACTCAACAGTCTTACTCATTCGAAATGCCCATTCCACAAGGGCAAGATCCTTGTAACGATCATGAATAGTCTCTTTACTCGCTACTTCTTTCTTCAAATCTGTTTTGATCACATAACAACCATCCGGCTTTGCTTCCTCATTTAGAATGCTCTTTTCAATAGTAAGAAATATTTTTCTATCAGATACACAAAGGGTTATCCATTTATTAATCCTCAGTTTCCCGCAATACTCCTCCACTTTCCTTAAAGCTACATCTTCCCGTGCACCAGGATGCTCCGACAGATATATATTTTGTTTTTCTACCATCTGTTGCAAGGATTTTAACTTACTCTCCCGTGACTGCTGTATCTCTTCCGCCCGTAAAGGATTTCGACAAAGAATATAGCGTATCCCTTCTTTGTCCTCCACTTCTGCAAGTCCCCTGTCAAACAAGCCTATCTGGATAGTACCTTGACCAAGCAGACTTTCAATCTGTGGTTTTGTGATTGCGGTAATATAATTAAACCCCTGTCCATACAGGTCTTTTACCTGTCTGCTTTTGATCATTCCCCGGTCACCAACAAATGTTACTTCTCCTCCTCCAAAACGTTCTTTAACTTTCTTGATCTGGGAAGCAAAGGTTTTTGTATCCTGAGTATTACCGGGAAAAACCTCTATTGATAAAGGCCGGCCGGCCTCGTCACATAGAAGGCATATTACAATTTGTTCCTTGCCGTCACGATTATATCCAAAGGCGCCAGGTTCGTTGCATGTTCCTTCCAGGTAACTGCTGGTAACATCGTATAGAAAAAGTCCTGGTTTATGATCAGGATGTCTTTCCTTTAATAATCTGTTTTCAATTACTGCCTGTTTATTACACAACCAGTCCAAATTCTTATATAGATCCTCTTCATTGAAGCTGTTTAATCCTAAAATATCGCCGGCAGCATGACTGGTTGCCAGCCGAACACCTGTCAATCTTGAACCTTGATCAATTATCCGTGCCATGACTTGCCAAAGAGCAAGTTTACCTTCTCTGGAAGGTCCTAAAGCTTTGGTTATGCCTAATTGTCCAGCAATATCATAAATAAGCCATACTGCCCCAACAAAACTTCCCTGGCAAAGAGTTATATCTTTTTTTAATGATACCAGTGTTCCCAGGTCTTTTTTATGTTTCAGTGCCAGTCGTATGGCTTCGATTTCTTCATTTGTGCAATGGGAGATATTGGCGATTGTACGGTGTTTAATTTTTCCCTTCTCTCTATAGTTTTCACGCAAGAGATATCTAACATACTTTCCCTGGCTTTTTGATATATCAACATACATAGTGGTTATATATATATAATATTATTCCAAATATGTCAACCTTTTATTTAATATTATGATAATATTTAGTGGCTACATTTATCCCCTGAATAATCCTCTGTCTTATTGATTTATTTAGGTTATCTTGTTGTTTGCCTCTGGAACTTCCGTTGTAAAGCTTTTTTAAGGTATATTCCTCTCCTTGATATAAATACCTAAAAATTATTACGCTTCAATTGGCAGATAACATTATAACCGATCTGATAAATGGCTTTTATGACATTAGGACATGCAAACCAGCTGTCAAAAAGTACAAAACCGGCTTCTAATCCATAATTCCATGCCCTTTTTACCATCTCTATTAGAATATCTTTTCTTACAAAAAGCTTCTTTTATCCTTTTATATGCTGATGTCCTTCTATCCATTGGCTTATGAAAAGACCCCCTCATGCCTTTTAGAAGAATTATGTATAGAAAAGTCTAAGGGAAAAAGAGACTTCTCATCAAAATAACTGAGTACCAAATGATTCATCCCCAGAACTGTTCGCCCAATGGTATGATCTCTTATATATGAAGCCAATTCTATCTTTTTGCCTCTCTTCTGATTTATTGTATCATCTGCTATGAGTACTTTCTCTCTTAACGGTACAGGTTCTACCTGCTTTATTGCTTTTATAGATATACGATAAATAAACTCCCTCCATCGTATCCCCTCATGCCTTA
>JAXHUS010000124.1:0-3340 GCA_034189305.1 Thermodesulfobacteriota bacterium
GTAATGGCAACGGATTTGAGGGCAAGTGCTTCTTTAATCCTGGCGGGGCTTGCAGCGGAAGGCATAACGGAAATATCCAGAATTTATCATATAGATCGTGGGTATGAGAATATTGAAAAAAAGTTCTCTGATCTTGGGGCAAAGATAAAAAGGGTTAAAGAATAATGAATGTAATGTTTATAAAGACAAAAAATAAAGATTTTAATAAATTTTTCCGGAAAGTTGTACAAAGGGGAAGTGATATAGATCCAAAGATTGAAAAAAGCGTTCTTGAAATAATAAAGAAAGTAAAAAAAGAAGGTGATAAAGCTCTTTTATTCTATACAAATAAATTCGATAGGGTTAATCTTTCTCCGGATGAAATAAAGGTTAGTCCTGATGAATTTGTTACTGCCCTGGATGAAATTCCGCCGGAAAACTTTGCTCTTATAAAAAGGGTTGCAAAAAGAATTTACGATTATCATCATCTTCAAATTGAGGATTCTTTCTTGAAGAAGAAGGATGGAGAGGGTCTGGGCATGTTAATCAGGCCCATAGAGAAAGTTGGGATTTATGTTCCCGGGGGGAGTGCGCCATATCCTTCAACAGTTTTAATGAATGCCATCCCGGCTCAAATAGCCGGCGTTCAAAAAATTATTATGGTAACTCCCTATGGAAAAGACGGTGTGAATCCTTATTTACTTGCTGCTGCAAAGATAGCCGGGATTGAGGACGTTTTTAAAGTAGGAGGGGCGCAGGCTATCGCAGCCATGGCTTATGGCACCGAGACCATCCCAAAGGTGGACAAAATTGTCGGTCCCGGAAATATATATGTAGCAACTGCCAAAAAATTAGTTTATGGTAATGTGGCTATTGATATCTTTGCCGGTCCAAGTGAAATAGTAATAATATCGGATGGCAAAGCTTCATCGGAAATTGTTGCGGCAGATATTCTTTCTCAAGCTGAACATGATAAGGAAGCTACCTGTATACTTATCACACCGGATGAAAAATTTGCCGGGGAAGTAAAGAAATCCATTGATAATCAGTTTATTTCATTACAAAGGAAAGAAATCGTAAAGGCATCAATAGAAAAAAATGGGATTATAATAATAAGCAGGGATATAAAAGAAGCGATAGAACTGGCAAATGAAATTGCTCCTGAACATTTAGAGCTTGCCCTAATGAAACCGAACAGATGGTTAAAGGACATTAAAAATGCAGGAGCCATATTCCTTGGCAATAATAGCCCTGCAACATTAGGCGATTATATCGCAGGGCCAAATCATGTTCTCCCGACAGGAAGTGCTGCTCGCTTTTCTTCTCCCCTTGGGGTATACGATTTCATTAAACGGACAAATACAGTCTCGTTCTCTCCAAGGGCATTGAGAAAATGGGGGGAGGATGTAATTCGCTTTGCATTAATAGAGGGTTTGGATGCCCATGCAAACACTGTCTCTATTCGGCTGAAAGATAGATAAAAAACTAAAAAAATGCAGCCCTTTAAACCCAAAAGGAGTATCAATACTGAGCACTGCGCCGGAAATTTTAAATAAATACCAACTGTCGATGCCCGAACAAAAACATCTGTAGACCGAAATTTTAGATAACATTGTTTTATGATTATTGGATTTTTTAGAATTTGAAATTTAAAATAAATGAATAAAGGAGGAGTTATTTCGGGTGCATAAGAATATATCTGTAATGAAAGAAGGCTGGGGGTCCAGAATTGGTATTATCCTTGCGGTAGCTGGCAGTGCCGTTGGACTCGGTAATTTTCTCAGGTTTCCTGGTAAGGCAGCAGCATACGGAGGGGGAACATTTATGATTCCTTACCTCATTTCTTTAATTATTCTTGGAATACCCATATGCTGGGTGGAATGGACGCTGGGAAGATATGGGGGAGTAAAGGGCTATAATTCCAGTCCGGGAATTTTCAGTGTTATATGGAAGCATAAAGCGGCAAAATATTTTGGTGCTATCGGGCTTCTTATTCCAATTATTATTTATATGTATTATGCTTATATTGAATCCTGGTGTCTGGCATACTTCTACTATTATTTTACGGGTGCTTTAGACCTGGGAAAAGACGCTTCTTTATACGGCAGTTTTTTTGAAAATTTTGTCGGAATACAAAAAGACGGGACAGTATTTACAGGAGGAATAAATGATGCAGCAGTCTTTTGGGCTATCGCCTTTTTCATCAATTTTTTTCTTATTTACAGAGGCCTTTCAAGAGGGATTGAAGCCTTCTGCAAAATAGCAATGCCTCTCCTTATTATCTGTGCCGTTATAATTCTTATCCGGGTTTTGACTTTAGGCACGCCTAATATAAATTATCCTGAGCAGAATGTTTTGAATGGACTTGGATTTATGTGGAATCCAAAGCTTGCCGAGGGAGAATCTTTTTTATCTTCTTTAAGTAATCCAACTATGTGGCTTGAAGCGGCAGGACAGATTTTCTTTAGCCTGTCCGTAGGATTTGGAATTGTTCTTACGTATGCAAGCTACCTTCGTAAAAATGACGATATAGTATTAAATAGCCTCACAGCCTCTTCCACCAATGAATTCTGTGAGGTGTGCCTGGGTGGATTGATTACAATCCCGGCTGCTTTTATTTTTCTTGGCGCAGCCCCTATAGAAAAGGTGGCAGGCTCTACATTAGGCCTTGGTTTCTATACAATGCCCGTAGTATTTGCATACATGCCCTTTGGAGATTTTTTCGGCGGCGTCTGGTTTCTAATGCTGTTTTTAGCTGCAATTACAAGCTCAATATCAATGCTTCAGCCTGTTATTGCCTTTTTTGAAGAGGGATTTAATTTGAATAGGACCGCCTCTATAACTTTTCTAGGATTATTAACCGGCACTGGTTCTTTAATTGTTATTTATTTCAGCAAAGATCTTATAGCCCTGGAAACAATGGATTTTTGGGTAGGGACCGCTATGATATTTATTCTGGCTACCTTTCAGGTAATTCTTTTTGGATGGATTTTTGGCGTAGACAGGGGACTTGCCGAGGCAGAAAATGGTGCGGAGCTTAGAATACCAAGGTTTTTTCCCTTTATAATTAAATATGTTTCACCTGCTTATCTTATTTTAATCTTTATTTTTTGGGTAAAACAATATGTGCCTGGATATATATCAGCTCTAAAAGAAAATGGAGTAGCCCTATTAACGATAATTTTTATGATCTCAATTTTTATATTCTTAATTATTCTAGTAAAGATAGCGTCATCAAACTGGACGGGAGAAAAAAGGGGGTTAAATTGACTAACACCGGATGGATTTTAATGATTTTTTCGATAGGACTTATCCTGCTTCTTGTTGGGTTTTGCTTTTATAAAATTCTGTCAAATCCAAA
>JAXHUS010000125.1:0-3059 GCA_034189305.1 Thermodesulfobacteriota bacterium
CTCTGAAATAAGGTCTTCCAGGGGGCTTGCGTATAGTGTGGGGAGCTATTATAGTGCCTACCCCGACTATGGAGTTTTCGGGGTATATTGTTTTACAAAAAATGAGAGTACACTGACAACTACAGAACTTATTTTTGATATTCTTGAAAGGATCAAAAAAGATGGAATTACTCAAAAAGAGCTGGATTTAGCAAAGGATTCTATTATAAATAGCTTTATATTCTCAGTTTCATCAGCAAAACAAATTGTAAGCAATCAGATTTTCCTCGAGTATGGAGGAGTAGATGATGAATTTTATAATGATTACACAGAAAATATCCAAAAAGTAACAAAAAATATGGTAAATGAAACGATAAAAAATTTTGTACTACTGGATAAGGCTATACTTTTAGTTTTGGGAGATAAAAAAAGATTTGACCGGCCTTTAACCAGACTGGGGGAAACAGAAAAAATTACGCTGGAGGATTTACGTGATAGAAAAAATAATTGAAGGAATCAAGACTATTGATAAAAAACTTATGGAGGATGCTCAAGATAAGCTTGACAACCTTACAAAACCCAGGGGAAGTCTGGGAAGGCTTGAAGAACTTGCAAAACATATTGTTGGAATTACCGGAAAGGACTCTCCTGTTATAAAAAATAAATTTATTATAACCATGGCAGCAGACCATGGGATTGTAAAAGAGGGCGTTAGCGCCTTTCCTCAAGAAGTAACAGGACAAATGGTTTTAAACTTTATAAAGGGCGGAGCGGCCGTAAATATTTTAGCAAAACATGCCGGCGCAAAACTCATTGTGGTAGATATTGGTGTAGCATCCACTATTCCCCCTCACCCATCCCTCATAAATAAAAGGGTAGGCCCTGGCACAAAAAATTTTCTCATCGGCCCTGCCATGAGCAGAAATGAAGCTATAAAATCGATAAGTACCGGAATTGAGATAGTTATGGACATTGCAGAACAAGGGTGTGATATTATTGGAACAGGAGATATGGGGATTGGAAATACAACGGCAAGCAGTGCTATTACTGCGGTAATAACCGGCTCTCCAGTAAATTCCGTTACTGGAAAAGGAACAGGAATTAGTGATGAAAGTCTTTCTAAAAAAATAACCATAATCGAAAAGGCCCTTTCAATAAATCTACCAGATAAAGATGACCCTATAGATGTATTGAGTAAAGTGGGCGGATTTGAAATTGGAGGTATTGCAGGTATTATTTTAGGGGCAGCATATAAAAGAATACCTGTGGTGATTGACGGATTTATTTCAGGAGCATCGGCATTGATTGCCGTGGGTATAGAGCCAAAAGTTAAAGAATACCTTATTGCTTCTCATATCTCTTATGAAAGAGGCCACAACATTATTTTAAAATATCTCGGATTGGATCCTCTTTTGAACCTGTCTATGCGATTAGGGGAAGGAACCGGTTCCGCTTTAGGTATAAGTATTGCTGATGCTGGTATAAAAATCTTAAAACAGATGGCCACTTTTAAAAATGCCGGTGTTTCAGGGCCATAAAGATATAACGGTTTATATTGTTCTCAACTTTTTTTATTGACTATAACGAGGGGTATCCTCTATCATCTCAATCATATAATTCCTTTTAGATTTCCCTCCAATTGCCTTGCCCAGTGTCCTTATCGCCTCTATAATTCTTCCCTGTTTACCAATTACCTTTCCAATGTCACTTTGAGCAACCTTTACCTGAATAATTGTGCTGGTATCCCCCTCCACTTCCTTAACTTCTATCTTATCAGGATTATCCACCAGGTATTCTATTATCTTTTGAACTAACTCTAACATATTCACCCCTCTTTTATTTATTATTGATTTTCAATTTTCTAAGGTATAATATTAGTTAAAGGAATTATAAATGTCAATTAATAATTATTGATTTTCATAAAAAAACTACTTTTAACTTGAAAAAAATAGTTTTTTTATGAATTATATTAAAGTGCAATGAAAAAGTCATTAATTACGGGGATCACGGGTCAGGATGGTTCTTATATGGCGGAATTTCTTCTTTCAAAAGGATATGAAGTGCATGGACTTATTCGCAGATCAAGCACTTTTAATACTGGAAGGATTGACCATATATATCAGGACCCACATGATACAGATGTAAACCTTTTTCTTCATTATGGCGATTTAAATGATGGCGGACAACTCAGTAATATCATTTATAATATAAAACCCGATGAAATTTACAATCTGGGGGCTCAAAGCCATGTCAGGGTGAGTTTCGATATGCCTGAATACACAGGAGACATTACGGGTTTAGGAACTACAAGGCTCCTTGAAGCAATCAGACGAAGCGGCATTAAAACCAGGTTTTATCAGGGTTCGAGCAGTGAAATGTTTGGAGAGTCCGATGCCCCACAAAACGAAAATACACCCTTCAAACCCATAAGCCCTTATGCTATAGCCAAAGTCTACGCATACTGGATGGTAAGGAACTATAGAAAGGGCTATAATCTCTTTGCATGTAACGGTATTCTTTTCAATCACGAGTCTCCAAGACGCGGTGAAACATTTGTAACAAGAAAAATTACAAGAGGTGTGGCAAATATTTTAGCGGGCAATCAAAAAAGGTTGTTTCTTGGTAATCTGGATGCAAAAAGGGACTGGGGTTTTTCCCCTGAATATGTAGAATGCATGTGGCTTATGCTGCAAATTGAAAAACCGGACGATTTTGTTATAGGCACCGGAGAAAGCCATACTGTAAGAAAATTTGTAGAAGAGGCCTTTAATTATGCAGGAATTGAAATAGAATGGCAAGGGAAAGGGATTGACGAGAAGGGAATTATAAAATCTACCGATAAAAACAGGTCGGATTTAAATACCGGAGATATTATTATTGAAATTGATAAAAGATATTTTAGACCCACAGAAGTTGAATTTCTTCTGGCTGACTCATCAAAAGCAGGCAAATTTCTTGACTGGCATCCAAGGATTGGAATGAAAGAACTTGTTATGATTATGGTGGATGATGATATAGAAAAAATGGGATTAACTCCTCCCGGATATGGCAAGAAAGTTTTGCTTTCCCATAGTTTTTCC
>JAXHUS010000126.1:0-2277 GCA_034189305.1 Thermodesulfobacteriota bacterium
AGGGGCCTCAATGGCTGCTAAAAAGAATGGATTAAGCGAGGGATTGATAAAGGTAATTGATTCAATCCGCGGCGATTTAGTGGAACTTGAATCCCTTCTTAAGACAAAAGCTGATTACCAACAATTACAATCTGAATTGGAAAAGATTATAGAGGATCTCATTGGTAGTTGTGAGAAAGGTGAGGAGGAACTTGCCCTGGGGTATGTAAAGAAACTTGAGGAAGGAATCAATGGGCTAAAAACTAATTTAGGTCTTGACAAGGCAAAGAGTTTAATTAATGGAAACGGTTTTACCTTGATAGGAACAGGGAATGAAAAAGGGAAAATAGATATTGCCTTTGCCGGTTCTGCAACGATAATTGATGATAAACAGCTAATAATATCCCAGATGATGTTGGGTAGAACAGTGGATAATCTAAAAGCAAACAAAAATTTAACCGTAATTGGCTTTAAGATAAATGAAGAAAACCCTATGGCAACTGAGATAGCCCGCGTATATTGTACACTGGTAAAAGAGGAGATGGAAGGCCCCTTCTTTAACCAAGTTAAGCAAGAAGTGTCAAAAGAAGCAGGAGATAAGGTAGCTGATTTGATAAAAAGGGCATATCTCTTTAAAATTGACGAAATAAGAATTTCAGGTGGACAAAGGTAGGAAAAAAAAGGAGGGTATAAAGTGGTTAAGACAGGAGAAAAAATAGAAGGACACCACCCATTATATAATGAATTAAAGGCAATCATAGGATCTAAATTCATCTCAGATGAAGATTTTGAATTATGGGCCTATGCCCGAGACTCAGGTCACATTCCTGGCAAACTTCCTGGAATAATAGCAAGACCCGGTAATTGGGATGAGGTATCAGATATTGTTAAACTGGCAAATCAGACCCGCACGCCACTGGTACCAAGAGGAGGAGGGGACTCACTTTTTGGTTTTACCAGGGGAGTACCCGGAAGGAATATCGTTATTGATCTTACCAGAATGAACAAGACAATTGATATTGATGAGGAAAATATGACGGTAACTGCTGAATGCGGTATAACCCTCCATGAACTGGAGACAAGGGTTAAAGAAAAGGGATTTCAGGTACATACCGTATATATGCCTACTTATAGTGTAACCCTTGGTGGTTTATTGAGTGGTGTCACTGGAGGAGGTGCCCCATTAGACCTTGCCTCAGTGGGGTGGAACTGGCGCTATGTATTAGGCCTTAAAGTAGTACTTCCCAATGGAAACTTTCTCCAGACCGGTGGAGGGCCCGGAACCAATATAAATCAGAAGGTTACCTATATGCGTGAGCTTGGAGGTCCTGACGCAACCGGTATATTTATTGGAGACGGAGGAATTCTTGGCATAAAGGCAGAAGCAACTTTACAGATTACCCCTCTTCAAAAATTTGTTAAGTATGGAAGTTTTCTCTTTAATACCTTTAACAACTTATGGCAGGCTTTAAGTAAACTGATGAAAATTGAGCCATTTCCTTATAACGTTCTGTTTGCAGTCACTCCGGAAACTCTGGCAGCATCTTTGCCCTATGAGGAGAAGGTATTTGGTGCCTTCTTTGCTATAAAAGGGAATAGTGAGGAGGAAATAGGTTTTAAATACAAAGCAATTGAGAATATTTGTGAAAGGGAAGAGGGTAAACCAGGGACAGGAATCATGCAAGACTATGCTGTAGCATTAGGTACAGGAGAAGCAATACGTAATATGGGCAATTATACTTCCCTGGGGCTCTGGATATTTATGGAGACCATCATACCAAAATCACAATTTAAAGATCATTTTAAACGCTGTCGTAACCTTATAAATGAAAGATTCAAAGAGATCAAAGATCATGCTGTTATCGTTGATATGATTATCCCAATTCAGCATAATGCAGTTTTTATGGGAATAGATATTTTTTATGATGACGCCATTCCTGAAATCAGAGAAAAGGCTTTCAAAATCGCAGAAGAATTTTTTCCATTTAGTGTAAGCTATGGAGGAGCCACCTGGGGACATCAGGGTTGGGGAAGTGAAGTTCTGGCTTCATACTGGTCACCTACCTTTTATAATTTCATATACACATTAAAGAGGGCAATGGATCCAAACAATATTATGAATCCAGGGCTCTGGAAGATGTAGAAAGGAGGAGAGAATGTTAGAGAATTATAAGAGGGATATATATGCATGCTCAAGATGCGGTATCTGTCGAGAGAAGTATACAGATACTGTAAGATATGTATGTCCGGTGCGAGAACATACTGGAGGGTTTGAAAGCAGTTTTGCAAGGGGGAGGA
>JAXHUS010000127.1:0-4574 GCA_034189305.1 Thermodesulfobacteriota bacterium
CGGAGTTCCCTCATAAAGAATGGTACTCAAGGTAAAAGATCCTTCCCCTAGAGGACCAATGGTTTCAGTAATAACAAATGGTGTTAAGACTTCAGGGCACGGGCCTTCTGGTGGAACTGTAAAAATCTGTAGAATAACTTTATCATCTAACGTGGTGGTCAAGGTATCTGTGACCCTTTCACAGCCGTCAGAAAAGGTCCCTTCAACGGTTATGGTGATTGCTTCATCTGGCAAGGGTTCATCCGGGGTTATAACTACATTGTCAATGGTATGTGCATATCCTGAACCGGTTATTAAGAGTATTGCAAATGATACTAAAGCTAATCCTTTTATAAATCTTTTGACTTTCATTTTTACCTCCATAATATTTATTAAATTATTATATTATCATTCCTCTTCTATTGGTTTTACTTCCTTTTGACAGTATGGACAAACTGTTGCATCTTTTTTTATATTCTTTTTACAATAGGGACATTCACGATATTTTTCTTTATAAATATGGGTGCCTGCTGCACCTGCTGCCGCACCGCCTGCCAACCATAAAGGCACACAGCCACAGCAATGAAAGCCGATAAAAACGAAAAGAGCTAAAAATATTATTTTATTTTTCACTTAATACGCCTTTTATAAAATTAGTTTTAAACTATATTTAATCTTTAAGTTAAGCAATTTTCATACCAATTGAATTAATAGTAAAAAGTTAAATATGTTAATCTGTATTATAAGTAGTAAGTAGCCAGCCGGAAGCTCCCAGAGGCGGCAGTTTAAAAATTATAATAAATAAATATTTATCTGGAATTTTAGATTGTAAAGTTTTGTTTTGTGACAGATTTTCCTAAAAAATTGCAAAAATTGTCCATAACAAACCCACTTATTTTTGTTAACTAAATAAACTACCATAATTAACCTATTAGCAAACCATACAAACAAGGCGTATTTATTTATATAATAAGCTTTTTTGAACCAAATAGTAAAGATTTATATATTATTTTCTTTCCTCTCTCTAGAGTAAATAGATGAAAATCAAAAGAAGAATTTGAAAAAATAAATAGAATTAAGTTATATTACAATAAAATACCTAAAATATTAATATCGGTAAAAATTAAAGGGGGTTATGGCTAAAAAATTTGATCAAAAAGAGAAAGTTTCCATTGAAGAACTGCTGACATATGAAATTATAACCACAGAGGCATTAATAAACCTGTTAGATAGGAAAGGATTAGTTTCAAAAAAGGAGGTATTAGAAGAAATAAGGGTTTTAAAATCTGAATTAGAAGAAGGTAAGTGAAGAAGAGTCATTGATGTATAAAAGTAGATTTAATTTTACAAGATATTATAGCCTATTTATTTGCTTATTAGTTCTTATAACAGCTATTACCATAAATCTTAATGCTGGCATGGGATGGAAGAAATTAAATGATAATTCATTAACTAAAGATAAGGGAATATATTCTGACGTTTTTAGAAAAAAATACGATGGTAAAATTTCTAAAGAACAGCATAGCGGAGCAGGAATTGGAATTATTACAGGCAAGGTAGAGGATTCAAAAACTGGTAAAATAATAGCTGGGGCTACTATTTTAACAAATTCAGGTATTTGGGTTAAATCCCTCCCTGATGGGTATTATTTTTTAAGGATTCCTGCTGGCACATATAAAATTACAGTAAAGGCAGATGGTTACCAAACTAATTCAAAAGATAATATATTAACTACTTCAGGTAAAACAATAGAACTTAATTTTTCCATGGAACCAACAGATACAATAAATAGTCCATTAAGAAATTTTTTTAAAAAGCTAAAAGAGGATACGAAATAAAAAGGTAATGATATCTATATTAATAAAGATATAATTGATGAAGCTATCACAAAAATTTTAATGGTTTTAACGAAAGATATTTTATCTGCCTTCTTTTAACTGAGTCTGAATGTAGGTTGCAGATTGATTTATCATGTAAAAAATCTTACTTAATTTTTGAAACAAGAATGAAAACGGTATCTGTAACCCATAACAAGTAACGAATAGCTCGAATCGGGATTAATAGTCTAAATCTGGCACAAAAATTGCTGACAAATATATTCAATTCTAAACTTTTACGGCTTGACATTGCCTCACAACCAATTAATTTGTTTCCATAAAAGGGTTAGTTAAATGGGGGAATTTAAATAAACTTTTTATTCTTTGCTGTTTTTTCTGTTTTAAAGGTCTCATTACGAGATTGATGGAAGGAGCGTTTAAAAAAAGTGGATAGAATAAAACAAATTATTTTTACCCTTCATTTCCTTCTAATATTGCTTATGGGAGGAGGCATTAACCATGGATCAGCACAAGAAATAGGGAGGTTATCCCTTAAGTCATTAATCGATAAGGCTTTGAAGGAGAACCCAATACTTTTGGCAAAAGCAAACCAAATTAGTTCACTGAAGGAAAGAATTCCTCAAGCGAGTACCCTGCCGGATCCCAAATTAAAACTGGGACTGGTTAATTTGCCGGAATCTTTTGACTTTAATGATGAAGGTATGACCCAGAAACAGATCTCCCTTTCCCAGAAATTTCCTTTTCCGGGAAAACTGAGTTTGAATAAAGAAATGGCGCTAAAAGATCTTAAAGGGCTTGAAGCTGAGTTTGCCTATCAACAATTGGAAACCATAAGTGGCGTCAAAAATATCTTTTATTCGCTTTTCTTTATAGAGAGGGCCATTGAGATTACAGGAAAGAATAAAAGCACACTGATAAATTTTTTAGAGATTACCAGGGCCAGATATTCGGTGGGTAAAGGAATACAGCAGGACGTGTTAAAAGCCGAGGTTGAGCTTTCCAGGATGTTAGAAAAACTGGTTATATTGAAGCAGCAAAGGATTACAATCACAGCAAAAATGAATACATTACTTAACCGGCCCCCTTCCACTCCCCTGGAAGGAAAGACGGAAATTTTCCGAACACCTTTTAACCTTAATCCAGAGGAGATAAAGAATTCATCTTTAGAGGACCACCCATTGCTGAGGAGTATAGAATTTATTCGGGAAAAAGCTGAAATTGCTTATAATCTTGCCCTTAAGGATTATTATCCGAATTTTGAAGTAAATTTCTCTTACGGACAGCGGGAAGATAGCCTGAATAACAGCCGACCCGATTTCTATTCCGGTTTTGTAGGAATTAACATTCCCATCTGGTATAAAACTAAACAAAATAGAAAGGTAAAAGAGACTGAATATAACATATCTTCTGTAATATCCAGGTATAAGGCTACCCAGAATGACCTTCAGTTTGAAATTTCAAAACTTCTGGCAGAGATTGACCAGAACAGCCATCTTTTAGATCTTTACCAGGGAGGGATTATTCCTCAGGCAAATCACACTCTCGATTCTTCCATTGCCGGTTATCAGGTGGGAACCATTGATTTTCTTACCCTTCTAACTAATCTTTTGACCTTGTATAAATATGAACTGGAATATTATAAAGTTCTCACTGATCGTGAAAAGAATCTGGCAGACTTAGAATTAGCAGCTGGAAAATGCATGTTTTAGAGGAGGGAAAGGAATGTCCATTAAAACTGAAGGGAATGTGGGTAACAGCCTGATAAAAATGAAAAATAAAAAATCTTATTGATTTGGGGGAAAGCATGCCGGAAAGGAAGACTAAAACTATAGGGATATTGTTTTTGTTCTTCATCGTTTTTTTATTGGGTTATTTTGTTGGAGAAATGCAACCTGTAAAAACAGAGAAGGATTCCCATTCCATATTTGTTAAGACAGAGACCAACGAAAAGCAGCTATATACATGCGGGATGCATCCGCATTACAAGCAGGAAGGGCCGGGTAACTGCCCCATATGCGGGATGAAGCTGACCCCTGTTAGGGGAACTAAAAAAAAGAAAAGGGGAGAGAGAAAGATTAAATACTGGCGGGCTCCCATGGATCCAGCCTATATATCCGACAAACCCGGCAAATCTCCCATGGGGATGGATCTAATTCCGGTTTATGAAGATGAGGATAAAGAGGATGGCCTTGTCACTATTGATCCGGTGATGGTTCAGAATATAGGGGTCAGAACGGAAGTGGTTAAGAAAAAATCTCTTTATAGAGTAGTTCGTACTGTAGGTCGTATAACTTATGACGAGCGAAAAATTTATCACATTCATACTAAATTCACAGGTTGGATTGATAAACTTTATGTGAATTTTACCGGTCAAAAGGTGCGACGGGGAGAACCTTTAATCGCTATTTACAGCCCCGATCTGGTTTCAACTCAGCAGGAATACCTTCAGGCTATGGATTATTATAAAACATTACGGGAAAGTGGATTTGAAGAAGTCAGAAAGGGAGGGGAGTCTCTTTTGGATGCAACCAGAAGGCGGTTAGAACTCTGGGACATCGCACCTTCACAAATCAAAAGATTAGAAGAGACCCGGGAGATTCAAAAAAATATGATTCTTTATTCTCCTTCAAATGGAGTGGTTGTGAAAATGGAGGCCGCACGGGAGGGAATGTATGTGCAGCCTGGAATGAACCTTTATACCATTGCTGACATCTCCCGAGTTTGGGTGGAGGCCGATATTTATGAATACGAATTGCC
>JAXHUS010000128.1:0-3318 GCA_034189305.1 Thermodesulfobacteriota bacterium
ATTAAATTAAGTGAAAAGTGATCTGAAGTTTAAAGTGCCTGAAGTTTATTAATATTTAACTTTAAACTTTTTTTTCAGTGCCTGGTTATTTTATTTTTTAAATGAAAATTCCTATACTATTAAAATTATAGCTAAATGCAGATAATGTCCGTTATTTTCCGTCAGTACTTGCAGATAAATTGTAGCAATTTATTTAGTGTCTTATAAGGATACCCTTTTTTGTTTTTAATTAGCACGTCCGAATGTAAAAAAAACTGCCTGTTACAGAAATTTTTGCTTTTAAACAGCGGTGAGATTGATATTTATATTTCACCTAAAAAAGGCATTTTAATTACAATGCTATCTTATCCGGCAAAGTTAATTGCACGTTTAATTTTTAACCATCAACGAGACAATAACCAACGGACATTATTAATTCAAATATTGTGGAGAAATAACAATCTTCTTATATAATCCATTACCCTCACTTTTAGTAATCAATTTTTCATCATCATGTAATGTAAGATGAATAATTTTACGGTCTCGAGAATTTAGTGGTTCAGTAGAAAAAGTTGTATGATATTTTTTGGCCTTTTCACCGAGTTTTTGAGCCATTTTTGCCAGGTTTTTAATCTTCTTTTCCCTGTACCCTTCTGTATCAATAATTACCTGTTTTTTATTATTTGTTTTATTATTTATTATTTTCTGAATTAAATATTGCAGGGCATCCAGCGTCTGACCCTTTCTACCAATAAGTATTCCACTTCCATCACCCATTATCATTAATTTTATTTGATTTTTATTCTCTTCAACCATCTCAACCTTTGCTTCCATATTCATGAGAGAAAGAATTTTAGTTAAAGATTCCAGGGCTAATTTTCCTTTATTTGTATCTTTAATGTTAACTTTTATCCTGACCTTTTTTATTCCTAAAAAATTCAGCATCCTTGGACTTTTGGATATAACCTCCACGGTAAGTTTCTCCTTTGTAGTGTCAAAATGCTCACAAGCCATTAAAATTGCTTCATCTATTGATCTCGCTTCAAATTCTCTGTCTTCAGACATGGTCTGCACCTCCTATTTAACCTGATATTTGTTAATATAAAATTGCTGGACAATAGATAAAAGGTTATTTACTAACCAGTAAATCACAAGTCCTGAAGGAAAATTTAAAAACATAAATGTGAAGATAACCGGTAATATTAACATAAGTTTTGCCTGTGTCGGGTCACCAACCTGCGGTGTCATTTTTTGTTGAATAAACATGGATATTCCCATCAGTATCGGAGTAATATAATATGGATCTTTAGCTGACAGGTCATTAATCCAGAGGATGAAAGGAGCATGTCTTAATTCAATGGAATCAAGAAGAACTTTATAAAGGGCAAAAAATACCGGAATTTGAAGTAGCATTGGCAGACATCCGCCAAGGGGATTTACCTTATTTGTTCGATACAGTTCTATAATTTCTTTGTTTAACCCCTCTTTGTTATCTTTATATTTCTCTTTAATGGCATTAATCTTTGGCTGTATCTTTTGCATTTCTTTCATTGAATGCATGCTTTTATGGGTTAAAGGTAAAAATATTACTTTTATAACAACAGTTAGAATAATTATATCCATCCCAAAGTTTCCGGTTATCTTATTGAGCCATTTTAAGAATACTAAAAGGGGCTTTGCAATTGCGTCAAACCAGCCAAAATTAAGACTTTTTTCAAGCTGTAATTTTGCTTTATTAAGAAAATCCAGATCTTTTGGTCCTAAGTAAATTGAGTAACTCTTCTTTAAAGTTTTGCCGGGAGAAATTTCAAGTTCAGTAAGGCCGAAATTGGCAACAAACTTATTGGTACTTTCTTTGTTAAATTTTATGGTATGAAATTCATTGGGAATTACCGCCTGAAGAAAGTATTTATCTTCAAAACCGGCCCAAAAAATTTTATCATAAAAATATCTTTCGTGTAGTTTAGCCAATTCCTCTTTTATAATCTTTTTATTTTGCAGGACAATTAAAGAAGGGACATTTTGAAAATAGCCCGATTTATTGCCCTCTTTATCTTTTTCGTTATAATGTAAATGTAAATTTAAAAGACCATTTAAAGGATAATCCCCTTTATTTGTTATTTCCCATTCCATATCTATTTTATAATTTTCAGGATAGAATATAAATTTTTTAATGATATTTGCCGGATAAGAATCACCTGTAAATATAAGCTCTTCTCTGGATGTTATCTTTAAGGGTGAATTTACATTTACCTTATAATCTAAAGGATAAAGCTTGAAATCTTTACCTGTAAAGGCTGTTGAAAAGGCAGGGATTTCTTCTTCATTATCTTGCGATTCAATAAGGTTGATCAGGGGTGAAGCCTGATTAAGGTTCTCTTTGTATTTTTTTAGGGTAAAGTACTTTATTCCACCGCCCCTGGTTGTAAAGGTAGCATGGTACAGATCATTTTCAACTTCAATCTCTTTATCCAGATACCCGGACAACTTTTTTTGGATAAAAGGAACAGAAGCTTTGAAAGATTTTATTTCTTTTTTCTTTTCCGGTGCTTCCTTTATAATTTTCTGTTTTTTTTCTTTTAGGTATTCAGGCTCAGGCGCAAAAAAAGAATAATAGAAATATAAAACCAGGAAAGATAATATAATAGCTAGAAGAGCTCTTTTTTCCATATAGTTTAATTGCCTTCTTTAACAGGGTCATATCCACCCGGATGTAATGGATGACATTTAATAATTCTACGGAGGCCCATATAAGATCCTTTTACGACTCCATACTTTTTTAGTGCCATAATAGCATAATTGGAACAGGTGGGATAAAATCTGCAAGATGAGTTTTTAAAAGGTGAAAGTGCGATTTGATAAAATTTAATTATCCCTACAAGTAGCTTAACAAACACTTTTATAATTTTTTTGACTACCCTTCGGGAATACATGGTTTTGTAGAAAAAATTCTTTCAATTCTTTATACACTATCCAATAATTTAAATCATCATCCCCTGGTCTGGCAATAAAAAGAATATCTGAACTTATAGGAAAAAAATTTTTATTTAATCTAAAGAATTCTCTCAGGAGTCTTTTTATTCTATTTCTTTTTACAGCCTTTCCCGCTTTTTTTGATACTATTAATCCCAACCGTATTTTATCTGTATAGTTGTATTTTATTATTATTTTAAAATGTTTAGTCTTATATCTTTTTCCCTCCCGCAAAATTTGTAAATATTCACTTCTCTTACGGATTCTTTCCTTTTTTTTAAATAGATAAGAAAACATACCAGGGAAAACGGTGTCAAACGGCCAGTCTGGATCTTTTTTTTGATCTTCTGCGGTTTAATATTTTTC
>JAXHUS010000129.1:0-2565 GCA_034189305.1 Thermodesulfobacteriota bacterium
CATCTTTAACAATAGGATGGGTAATAAAAACCCTCTCAAAATGGTTATCTTCACCCAGAGTAGCCATTGCATTTTTTGCGGCCTCAGCAACTATTACTTTATACGATTCGCCATTTATCATCACCTGCCAGCGTCCTTCATGCACATATTTCCCATTTTCATCCTTCCAAATCGGGAGTCCCCATTTTTCAAAAAGATGAACTGTTGAATCCACATGGCGGGCAATATTGTATACCAGATCGTCCCTTGCAATACCCATCAGGTCCTGTCTAACATATTTAACATAGTCTTCAACAGTATTATCACCTGCAGCAACACCAAGATACTGATTAAGGGCTGATAGTCCCATGGCTACAGCGCCGCTTCTATCCGTTGCAGCTTTGTCAACCATCACAACCTTAAGGCCGTTCTTTTTTGCCCAGTATGACGCCTCTACAGCGGCTCCACAGGCAGCCATACCACCACCACATATAAGAAGATCAGTTTCTACTACAACATCTTCAAACTTAGGCATTTTATCCTCCTTTTATTTTAATTATATGTTATTTACATTAGATTAATATTTGCTTCTTGTGGGAACTTCACATCCTAAAGAGTCGGGTTCAGAAAAAAGAACAGGGCTGCCTAAATCTTCGGTTCCTGTTGACCAGCCGCCGTCAGGAACGGCAGAACCTTCAGGTGTAGTCCGGATGGGGAACTTAAACCTTTTCAGCATTCCATTTCTGAATTTGATTGTCCACATAATATCCTCAGTACCTCTAAGGGGAACAACAGATGCTCCCAGAGGCATAAAATCGGCATAACCACGACAATCCATTGCCTGTTGGGGACATATCTTGATACAATTGTAACATTCCCAGCACATCTCAGGTGCCCTGTTGTATGCCTTCATCTTATCTTTATCCAGGACCATTAAATCGTTCGGGCAAATATGCATACATGCAGTCTTGTCCTGCCCCTTGCATCCATCACATTTTTCACTTATTACATAGCTTGGCATATCCTTTCCTCCATAAAATTTATTTAAACTTAATTAACCGTATAATCAAACTAAATATTTCTAATACCATTTATTTATTCACTATTGAATTTTAAAATCAATCACCTCCTTTTAGCTTTAGAAAGATTTAAGGGTATTAATTTGCCTTACACCCTTTTTCCATAAATCCGTTCTAATTCTTATTTCTTTAATTCAATCCCTCCTTTCTTTTTCAGTACAAAAAAAATTATCTATCCAAATTTAATACTAAAACAATTATTTTAATGAATCTTATTTAAGTAATATAATTTTTCAACTATTTATAATGTATTTTTTGCGGGAAAGAATTGCTTTTTTATCCTATAATAATCTCTGCTGAATGATTGTTCATTCATTTTTTTTAAATGATAGCTAAATACATTCATAATGTCAATTAAAAAATTTGTTTTTGAATTTTTTTTTTAATATGATAATTTAAAAAAACTTTATTTACAAATTAAAATAATTAAATAATATGGAGTTTTTATTATGGAAAGGAAAAGATCAAAAATAACGATAGTTGGAGCGGGAAATGTAGGGGCCACTTTCGCCCATTGGGCGGCAATAAAAGAACTTGGAGATATAGTACTTGTTGACATCGTTGAAGGAATGCCCCAGGGAAAGGCCCTTGACCTAATGGAATGCGGGCCTGTGGAGGGTTTTGATTCTTTTTTGACGGGAACAAATAGTTATGATGAAACATCCGGATCTGATGTTGTAATAATTACTTCAGGTATTCCGAGAAAGCCCGGAATGAGCCGGGAAGATTTGTTAAAGACAAATAAAGAAATTGTTAAATCCGTTACCGAAAATATAGTGGATAAATCTCCTGATTGTATTATAATTGTTGTAAGTAATCCCCTTGATACCATGACTTATTTAGCCTTCAAAACAAGCGGTTTTCCTCGTGAAAGAGTTATGGGAATGGCCGGTGTATTGGATACAGCCAGATTTCGCAGTTTTATTGCAATGGAACTGGGAGTTTCCATGGAAGATGTCCAGACTTTACTTCTGGGTGGGCACGGAGATGACATGGTTCCCCTTCCCAGTTATACAACAATAGGAGGAATCCCCCTATCCCAGTTTGTTTCAAAGGAAAAAATTGAACAAATGGTTGAAAGAACCCGAAAAGGTGGAGCAGAAATAGTAGCCCTTTTAAAAACAGGAAGCGCTTTTTACACTCCCTCGGCGGCAGCTGTTCAGATGGCAGAATCCATACTTAAAGATAAAAAAAGAATTTTGCCGTGCTGTGCCTATCTTAATGGGGAATATGGCCTTTCCGATATTTGTTTTGGAGTTCCTGTAAAACTGGGGGCAAAGGGAATAGAACAGATTTATGAAGTAGAACTGACTGAGGATGAAACCCTTTTAGTAGAAAAATCGGCTAAAGCTGTAAAAAATAGTATAGCAGTAATGCTTGGTCTATCTTCCAGGTATCGATTTCGTTGTCATTACCCATGACCACTATGATCATTTGGAAGAATCAACTCTGATTGAGATCCATAAAAAGGCCAAGTGTTTTATCGTACCCCTGGGTGTCGGCGCCC
>JAXHUS010000013.1:0-4890 GCA_034189305.1 Thermodesulfobacteriota bacterium
TCCCATGCTGGATCTCAAAGGACTCAAGGGGCTTGTTGTTATCGATGAAATCCAACAATACCCGGATCTCTTTCGGGCATTACTTGTCCTTGCGGATAGACACAGTAATCCAACCAGATTTTTAGTTCTGGGAAGCGCGTCACCCTCATTACTTCGACAGAGCTCGGAAACACTCGCAGGACGTATTTATTATCATCATTTCAACGGCTTTTCCATGGAGGAGGTGGGAAGTACAAATCACAACAAATTATGGTTAAGAGGCGGCTTTCCAAGATCTTATATTGCCCCTTCCCATGCCGATAGCAATGAATGGCTCAAGGGATTTATACAAACCTTTCATGAAAGGGATCTGCCCCAACTCGGTTTTACTATTCGGCGACAACACTACGCCGTTTCTGGACCATGCTCGCGCATTATCATGATTAGACCTGGAATTCTTCAGAGTTTGCACGTTCCTTCGGTGTTGCCGATACTACAATACGAAACTATCTGGATCTATTGAGTTCTGCCCTGGTCATTTACCAACTTCCGCCATGGCATGAAAATATCTCAAAACGGCAGGCCAAGGCTCCTAAGGTATACATCACAGATTCAGGACTACTTCACAGTCTTCTCAACCTTAAAAACATGCGAGACCTGGAGTCCCATTCAAAACTCGGCGCTTCATGGGAAGGATTTGTTCTACAGCAGATTGTCATTTTTGGGGACGTCAGACCGGAAGAGTGCTTCTTCTGGGCAACTCATGCAGGTGCTGAATTGGACATTTTAATCGTTAGGGGGAAGGGAAAAATTTGGTTTTGAAATAGAAAGAACCAGTTCTCCCAAAATTACGCCTTCCATGCGAAGCGCATTATCTAGATTTACTTACCCGTCTGGATTTGATTCATGCCGGAGATCAAAAATATCCCATAGGGAAAAATATTCGGGCCGTGGCAATTTCTCGCCTTCTTGACGGTTTGGAATAATTGATAACATTGATTAAAATTAACACTTTTTCTCTATGGATTTTATTTTCCATAAATATCTTTAAGAATATTTTCTTCCAATTTTAGACAAAAAGGTGTAATTTTTTATTTAAAGAATTGTTTTTTTAGTCTTATAAAGGATGGGAAGATGAAAAAAAGGGTTATAATTATAGGTCTTGATTGTGCAACCCCCCAGCTTATCTTTAAAGAACATATAGACGATTTACCAAACATCAGAAGGCTTTTATCTTCCGGTATTTATGGAGAGCTTGAAAGTTGTGACCCACCGATTACCATTCCCGCATGGACAGTGATGATGTCGGGAAAAGATCCGGGAAAATTGGGGATTTATGGATTTAGAAACAGAAAAGATTATTCTTATGACGGTCTTTTCTTTGCCACATCGAGCGAAGTAAAAGAGGACAGAGTCTGGGATATTCTTTCATGCAATGATAAAAAGGTTATATTGGTGGGAGTCCCCCAGACATACCCCCCGAAAAAAATTAATGGATATCTGGTTTCATGTTTTCTTACACCGGATATAAATTCTCAATACACTTATCCCCATAGCTTTCGACATGAAGTTGAAAAAGTGGTGGGAAGATATATTTTCGATGTGGAGAATTTCCGCACAGAGGATAAGAAAAGGCTACTTGCAGATATTTATGTCATGACTGAGAAAAGGTTTCGTTTGATGAAGTATCTAATAAAAAGTAAAGATTGGGATTTTTTAATGGGGGTGGAGATAGGTGTTGACCGTCTATATCATGGTTTCTGGAAATATCAGGATGCTGAACATCCAAAATACAAGGAGGGCAACCCCTTTTTTAATGTAATTAAAAAATATCACAAATATATTGATAATCAGGTCGGAGAAATTTTAGATATCCTCCCGGAAAATACAGAGATAATGATAGTGTCTGACCATGGTGCAAAAGGAATGAAAGGGGGAATCTGTATAAATGAATGGTTAATAAGACAGGGCTATCTCAAGATTATTGAACGTCCGGAGGTTATAACACCTTTAAATAAAATCAAAATAGACTGGAAGAATACAGCAGCATGGGGAGAAGGGGGGTATTATTCAAGGATTTTTTTAAATGTAAAGGGCAGAGAACCGGAAGGGCGGATTGAACCTGAAGAATATGAAAGAATTCGTCAGGAACTGAAAAGAAGATTAGAGGCTATTGAAGATGAAAACGGTAATAATATCGGGACAAAAGTATATCTTCCAGAAGAACTTTATCCTGTAGTAAATGGAACCCCTCCAGATTTAATTGTATATTTAGGTAATCTTGACTGGCGATCTGTCGGTAGTATCGGACATCCTTCCTTTATAACCTATGAGAATGATACCGGTCCTGATGATGCAAATCATGCAAAAAATGGAATATTTATACTGAATTCAGTAGAACATTACAGGAATTCTGTACCGATAAAAACCCTTCCACCGCCCAGGGGAAATTTAAAAATTATGGATGTTGCATCTACAGTCCTGTCATTACTGGGGAAAGAGATTCATTATGAAATGGGGGGAAAGGTTATTAATTAGAATTTATCAGAACCTGGGTTCGATGTGATTGATAAAAGGACTGAACCCTAAATTCATCGCTTTTTTTTGGGCATTTTCAGCATCTCCCATATTGTCATAGGGACCCATAATAAGCCTGTGCCATATTTCTTCGAAAACCTCTGTTGTTTTTATGTTTACAGGTATGTTTATTTCATTTAATTTTTTACAGGTTTTTACTGCAGAATCTATCTCTTTAAAAGAAGCTATTTGTACAATCCACCCGGACTTTCCAAATAGTTCATAAAAATCAGGAAAAAAAGGGTCCTTTATATTTTCAGAAAGATGACGGCATAAATCATCTGCTGCCCTTATTAATTGTCTTTCCCGGAGATTCATTCCACTTTGTAAAATACTTAATGAAAATCCGAAGGGAGAAAATGGGATGCCTCCTGCATGAAATCTTGTCAAATAGTTACATTCAAAGATAAATTCTTCTCTTTTAAGGGCATATATCTGTATCCTTGCTCCAATTGCAATCTGAGAATATACCCCCGCAAAAATCCTTTTAAAATTATTAACTTCACCAAAAATGACCCCATCACAATTAAGTTTTTTTGCAATCTTTTCAGGTGAAATTTTCTTAATATCTTTTTTTAAGGATTTTTCTAAAGATCCTGTATTTTTGTCCACAAGAAAAAGTTCTAAATCCCGAAAAGATTTTATACTAAAATGTCTGTAAAAACTTTCTCGAACAGTCTTTTCAATCCCCTCCTTATCTGTGTAATTTTTAAAAGGTAAGATGGCTATTGTTTTAGGGAAGTTGCCTTCCTTTGACCATTGAATAAATTTATCAGGTGGAGTTTCTTTTAGGGACTGGATCCCGCAGGAGTTGAAAAAATGAAAAAAAATCGATATTATTATGAAGACAACTTTACAATTGAGATAATTGAATATTTTATAAATTTTTAAGTCCAGATGCCAGAATCCTGATGTCAAATTAAATACCAGTTCCTAAAATCAAAAAAGGTTTATAGTGAACAGTCCACCGGGATAAGTTGTCAGGATTCAGAGAAAACTTTAAAATACAATAGTTATTGTGAATTTTGGTTTATGAAAAACTTTAACTGTTCATGAAATCTTTTAAGAAAAAGCTTAAAAGACAACCGGTCTATATCCCCCTTTGAATATGGTTATTTTAGATTCACAACTGTTACCCTATCCCCCCCTTCAGTGATACTACCTTTAGAGAAATTTTTTATCTGGGGATGAGTTTGTAAGAATTCTCTTAATGCCTTTTTTAGTTTCCCGGTTCCTGTTCCATGGACAATTTCAATCCTTTCCCACCCCTTTAAGACTGCCTGATCAAGGAATTTATCCACAATTGGTATGGCTTCCGCTACAGTCATCCCCATTATTTTTATCTCAGGTAATAAGGATGTGGAAAGATTTGAAAGGTTTATTTTTTCTTGTGCCCGGGTATGGGATTTTAAATGGGATTTTAAATCTAATTTCTTCAAGTCATTAATAACGCCACTAATTTTTAAACCGTTTACAGACAATACTACTTTACCTGAGCCTTTATGGATCTTTTCAACTATCCCTTTCTTGTTGAGTGAGGTGATATAAACCAGATCTCCCTTTTTAAGGTCGTTAGTCTCTATCGTCTTTTTTGGCTTATCCTTTTTAAACAGTGATAAAATGTCTTCTTTCCTTTTTTTAAATGTTAAAAGTGGCTTTTGTGCCTCTTTAATATTAACCTTGCAAAGATTTTTAAGAAGATTTTTAATTTCCAGCTCTGAAGCCTGGAAAAGCCTCTTCTGTTCTAATTCAAATCCCTCAATTATGGCCTCTTTTTTCTCTTGTATTATCCTGTATAATTTTTTCGTTCCTGTCTCATGATCCAGGGCTTTTTCCTTCAATGTCCTGATTGCATTTAATTCTTCTTTCATATTTTGAATCTGTTTTTCAAACTCCTTTATCAGGCTTAGAATTTGTCTATTTTCCTCTTTTAAATATTTTTGGGCGCCATTAAGAATATCATTCGGAAGATTAAGATATTTTGCAATTGTTAAGGCATTACTTTCTCCAGGATAACCATAAATTAAATTATAGGTAGGTTTCAGGGTTTTACCGTCAAATTCTACTGAAATATTTTTTACTTTGTCTCTATTAAAGGCATACGCTTTCAGAATGTTGGAATGGGTTGTCACGGTAAAATAAGCGCCTTTTTTTAAAAGGTCATCCATAACGGACATGGCAAGCGCAGATCCTTCGTGGGGATCGGTACCTGTGCCTATCTCATCGAGTAACACTAAAGTATCATCACCGGTTCTCTCTATAATCTTTTTTATATGGGTAAGATGTCCTGAAAAAGTGCTTAAGCTTGTTTTAATATTTTGTTCATCTCCTATA
>JAXHUS010000130.1:0-11518 GCA_034189305.1 Thermodesulfobacteriota bacterium
CTCTGTGAAAAATATAAACCAGCGCTCCTGTTGTAAAACCCCCGGCCGCCAGCGCAACTCCACTTGCAACATCAACCCCAATCCATAATCCCAGAGGATATTGATTGTCTAAATTTGTTATGGAACCCAAACCATTAAATATTCGATATAGCGCAAAGCCGCAACCAACTAAAACTAACGCAAATAGAATTTTTACTCCATTTGTAAAAAATTTTTTCTCTACTGGCATAGCATTTTCATGAGAACTCATTTATCAATAACCTCATCATTAACTAAATTTATTTTAGGCTCTTCCTTTTTGGGTTTTAAAATCCACATAAAAAATCCAAGTAATGAATACAGAGTAATTGGCGGAATAAAGTATTTAAAAATAGCATGTTGAATAGGTTCTGTATAACTTGGAATGGATTTACTGCCGAATTTTGGCAAATCAATTTCTTCAAATGGAATTCCTGAAATATATAACCAGGAAGTACCCCCAACTTCATGTTCTCCATATATATGGGGGATATATTTATCAGAATATCTTTTAATTCTTTCTTTAGCTTTTTTGATTAACTCCATTCTTTTTCCAAAGGTTAACGCCTGCATCGGACATGCTTCAACACATCCCGGAAGTCCACCCTTCCTTGATATTCTCTCAAAACAGAATGTGCATTTTCTTACTTCAGGTGTAAAGGCGTTATTAAATTCATAAGCAGGCACCTGGAAAGGGCAGGCTGCGATACAATAACGACATCCTATACATTTCCATGCATCATATCTGACAGCACCGTTTTCTTCCTTTGACATAGCGCCGACGATGCAGGCTGAAACACAGGCAGGCTCATTACAATGCATGCATTGGAATTTTGCATAAACAGAAGAATTTACATTTTTTGGATCATTGTATCGGTTGACTACAGTATAAGCTTCGTCATCCATCCTTCTTCTTTTTTCAAATACGGATTTATCCTGGAAATATTCTGAAGATTTTCTGGGCATATCCTTATTTACCCTGTTACAAGCCTTTTCACAGCTTCTACACCCTATACATAGGGTTGTATCAACCAGAACACCAAATGAATTATCCTTTGAAATAGAAGAATGTTCACCCGCATTTGCCTTCTTTCCTTTACCAATTAACAGAAAACTCCCGATCCCCGCAATCTGTTTAAAAAAACCTCGTCGATTAGTCCCCATTGCCAACGCTCCTGTTATTTTTGATAATTTCTTAAACTATATATACTAACTATTCCTTTTTTGAATGACAACCTGTACAATCTGTCGGTTCAACTTTCATCACTTTATGACATCCCAAACATTGGCTATGGTATGCACCGAGAAGGCCCGGCATTTCAACCCTTTTTGGCCCAAGATAAGAGCTATGACAGGTATTGCAGGCTGGAACACCCTTCTCTATTTCTACAGGACTGTGATGATGACACCCCTGGCATATAGTTTGTAAATCCTTATGGAAATAACTTGCCAGTTTACTTTCATTGGAAATATCCGTTAATTTTTTAATAATATTAAGATGAGGAAAGGAAACTTTCTCGTATTCATTTTCTAAAATTTTTATCTCAACATCCTCGGGAATACTTTCAAATGGTATGTCAATCTTAGAAATTTTATGGATATTTTTTTCTTTTTTCCCACTGTGACAGATAATACATGTCTTTTCATATCCCTGTCCTATTTTATGTATTTGATGACATCCTGCACACAGTGTATCTTTCTTTTTTAAATCATGGCAACCTATACAGCTTTTCTCAGAATATATATCGTGATATGCGTTTGCTGTATTTACCATCCCCCCTTCAGAGTTTCCTTCAAGTGTATGACACTTTCTGCATGCACTTAGGGTTTCATGGTGACATGTTTTACAGGTTTTCGTATTATTTTCATGGTATTCATGATTAAAAGGAACTTCCTTCATCCTTGCATTTTCAATCTTTATAAGGGTTTTTTCCGGCTGACCCCGATCCGGTCTCAGGACATTTTTAAGCTCTCCAACCGTTCTGATATTTTTTTCATTATGACATTCGAGACATTGAAAAGGCCCTCCTTTTATTTCTTCTTTACCGCTATTTATATGACAGTTGATACATTTTAAATGGGAAACTTTCTTTAATGAAGAAAATTGTGAATCATTTTCTTTGCCTTGATGACAGTAATTGCATGAACATTCCTTTCCCTTCTCATAAATTAATTTGTTTGTAGCTTTATTAAAAAAGATGTGGTGACATATACTACAATTACCCTCGGTTATATCTACATGCTTATTATGATAATAAAAATCAAATTCAAAGGCTGGATATTCCACCTTTTGCAATGCCGTCTTTTTTGAATGGCAGTCACCACAAGTAATAAACCCAGATTTTTTTCCTTCTTCCATACCTTTTTTATGGCAGCCAATACAGGTATCATGATAGAAATCCATTAACAATTTTTTACTTTCTTTAAATTCCCGGGGAGGATATTCAAAATCGAAGTAATTGTTTTCATCGGTGGAATGGCAGGCCCCGCAACTCTCTTCTTTTAAGGCTTTGGTATGCAGGCTGTGATTAAATAATACATGAGGACGTTCTAACTTCCCAAAAATTTCTGTATGGGCAATGATTATCTTAACATTATTTTTACCTTCTCCTTTATTTTCTGTGGAATAAATATTTTTTACTCCGTAAGTTAAGAATGTAAAACATGCTCCTATTACTATAACTAATTTAGCTTTATTAACCATTTCACCCTTTCCTTCTTAGTTTATTTATTTATGCCGATTAACCCTTTCCGATTCACGATAAAGCTTATCCATCATTGTGATAAAAATATTTAGTTAGTCAAATCTGATTTATCATTCTTTATTCTTAACTTACAATCCTTGATCAGCATTATTTATACTTTTAATTCTTCCGGAATTTCCATTGCATCAACCAGTATTTCACTGAAAAATTTAACATGCATACCCAGCTTGTAATAATTTACAATATCTTCAATACCACTGTGGCAGTTGTGACATGGTGTAACCACAACCTTAGCATCGGTGGCTTTCAACTGTTCGGCTTTCACACGGTTCCCTTCAACCCTTGATGGCTTCCAGGGCGGTCCGCAGTTTATTACTCCCCCACCGGCACAACAGCAGTAATTATGCTCAAATCTGGGGGAAACATCTCTAAAATCCGCACATGCAGCATTCATAATATATCGAAGCATCTCTCCAAGACCTCTGCCCCTTATAACATTGCATGGATCCTGAACAGTAATGGGTTCTTCAAACTTTTTAGCTATCTTTATCTTTCCATCTTTAATAAGTTCATAATAAAATTGAACAGCATGGATCAACGGCACAGGAGGTTCTTTCCATGCCAGCCATTTCGGACCGTCATAAACTGCGCCACGAAATGCATGACCACATTCGCCCATTACTATCTTTTTTACCTTTAATTTAAAGGCAGCCTCGTAATGTTTACGCTCAACCCTTGCCATAGTTTCAAAATCACCGGAATACATTGGCATATTGCTGTTATCCCATCCATCCCTCGAGGGCATTGTCCAATCCATACCTGCTGCCGTCATTATTATGGAAATATTGCCCAAAAGCTGGGCAAGGAATTTGGGTTCAGGGCCGATAACTGAATACATGATCTCAGCGCCTTCCTTATCAAGGGGAATTCTGGCCTTCTTAATTTCAAGGCCAGCCTCTTCTTCCTGCCATTGAAGGGTATCTATCCACTCATCCTGTTTGACCCACATCTGGTTCATAGTTACAGCATGGCTGTTTACCGTATCCTGGAGATATTGGGGAACCACTCCCAGCAGACTGCATATACGCCGGACAACTAAAAGTAAGTAAGCCATATCTATCCCAAAAGGACAATACATACTGCATCTTCGGCAGACATTACATTCGGTATGGGAAATTCTTGAACATTTTTTAATAAATTCCGCATCAACCTTACCCTTTTTTCGCAATATCTCCCATAACGTTTGCTTAACTTTGCCAACAGGCGAGTAATGCGGATCCTTATCATGGGAAAGATAAAAATGGCATGCTTCAGAACACAGCCCGCAATGGATGCAGGTTTGCATATATACTTTTAATCTTGCAGCAGTTTCTTTATCCAGTACCTTTTTTATTGTTTTTTCTATTATATCCGGGGTGAGCTTTTTTATTGTTTCATCCAGACCGGGGTCCTCAACGACCTTTCTTGCCGGTTCAACCATATAATTATCCTCCTAAAAATCTTTATTGTATAAATTACCAATCCTTAGAATTCCTGACGGCTCCAAATTCAGAACCCATATACCCCCTAGTAAAAAAGAAAAAAAGCATATGGCTTAACCTGGTAAAAGGAATAAGCATCAGCATAACCTCTCCGCAGAGAATATGAATTATTAAAATAGTTTTATATGGAAAAAATAACTGGTGATATGCCAAAAATCCGGTCATAAAGGGCAAAAAGGTAACTGCAAGCAAAATATAATCGGACATAAAGGTGACAAATCTAACCTCAGGGGAAATAATTCTTCTTATAAGTAAAAATACGCAACAAAAGATAACAATTAGGGTCATTATGTCAGCCGCCTTTTCAGAAATGGTCCAAAAGCTTATTTTCCAGGATTCATACAGTAAAATATTGTGAGCAAGGAGGAATATAGGCGTAAAAATTAAGCATATATGGAAGGCAAAGGATATTACGGTCATTTCAGGATGTTTGCGCATATTTCTACTGGCAAAGGGAATAATCCAGTGAAAAATAGAGCGTAGACTGTATTTTAAACTCATATATGGATATACGACCTTATCTTTTTTAGCCATAGTAAACATAGAAATTAATCTATATAAACACCCGCCAAAAAATATGATAAATGAAATCCAAACAAGGGGTCCTCTTACAAACTCATACATATTTTCAACCTCAATTTAAATTAAATTTCACTTAGTTGAACTATTCTTCGATAATATTTTCCATCCTTTATGCACTTTATTAAAAGCTTTGTGCCGTCCTGGCTGAAAACCGGATTCCACAGGGCTTCAAATTCCTGCCTTCCGACTTTACCATCAATAACAATAGCAAACCTGCCGTTTCTTTCAGCTTTGGCCGCTACTTTATTACTATGGGGACTGAAAACAGGGTCCCAGATCATATCAAAGTCTTCTTCCCAGGGGATGCCGTCAACTGCAACTGTCCATCTGTTATTTTCTTTTACAATTGCAGCTACTTTTTTACTGTCCGGGCTAAAAACCGGCTTTAAAACGGCCTCATTATATGTCTTTCTCCATGGAGAACCATCTACTGCCACAGTCCACTTCCCAAATGCAGGAGCAACATCAGCGGCTAATCTCTGACCATCCGGACTATATATTTGATTCCATACCTGATTAAAATTGCGTTCCCATATTGGTTCTCCGTTCATTGCCAGATTCCAGCCTTTGTCCGTCTGTACCGGCGCAACTACATCACTGCTTAATGGTTTGAAAATCGGTTCCCACACACATTTAAATGTTTCATTCCATACGGTTCCATCTAATGCAATAGTATATTCACAGCTATCAACTCTCACCTCTGCCGCTACTTTTTTACTATCGGAGCTGAAGGCAATCCCCCATACATTCAAAAATTTTTTATCCCACGGTTTTCCATTTACTGCAACTGTCCATATCCCTTCAAGAAAACCAAAAATATCTCCTTCGGCAAGGCCCTTCAATTGAACACATGATGCGGCTATAGAACCATCAGGGCTAACATAAACATCCCTTGCCTCAACAAATTTATTTTCCCAGGTTTTTCCGTTTAAAGAAACTCCATATTCGTTTTCCTTTTTTATATTTACAGCAATGCTTTTTCCATCGGGACTGAATTCTTTATTCCATACATACTCAAATTTTTCCTCCCAAATCGTATCATCAACAGCTACCGTCCATTCATCTTCTTCCATTACCAGACATGTCAGTTTGCCATCAGGGCTAAATTTAAGGGACCAGACCTTCTCAAAAGTATTATCCCAGATTTTGCCATTCAGACATGGGGTAAACCTGTTGTCTTCCGTCTGAACAGGAGCTGATATAGCCTCACCATCATCACTAACAGTAAATTCGTAAACAGCCTCAAATTTTCCCTTCCATTCATTTATGTCTGTAATCTGTTTTTCTTTTGCATCCCAATCCCATATCTTTAGTTCACTCATTTATTATTCCTCAGTATTTTAATTAATTTAATTCTTTTAATTAAATAAATTCCCTAACCTATTAAAATAACTGCCTTTTTTTATCCCTATTTAAAACAGAACATTTTAATATCACTACAAGAATCAATTTGTCAATAAAAAATGGTAAAAATTTATGTTTATTTAATCAGTTGCTCATTTTAGGCTTAATGCCAATCTTATTCCAGAATTCCCATCTGATTCGCGGTTCCGGGGGGAAATCCGAGAGTTTCTTAATTGGTGGAGGCCCATGTTCACATTTCTTCCAGATTTTCTCTTCTGTCATCCTTATGGCGTCAAACTCTCTTTCCTCGCGGTCTGAATCCAATTCATAATTAAACATTTGAATAAGAGATCTCCCTTTAGATTTAAGGTTGATTATATTCCAGGAGGTATATACCCAATGTTTGGAGGGCTTCAGTTGTTCCCACTCCCAATCCATTACCTTAAATAGTTTCCCTCCTTTATCGAACTGTTCTTCATGGAGCTTTAAAAAGTTGTGCTTCTCCACCCAGATTACACTCTTTTCCAGGTAGAAATCCGGATAAATTTTAGATTTTCTCTCTACTACCAGACACTCATTCCCTCTTTTTATATCTTCACCCAAAATTCTATATTCATTGTCCCATGGCTGGTAAAAGTGGAAATCATACCAGCTTGCCTCTGTTCCGATAGCCGCGTCTCCGTTCTTAAGAGTCGGAACCCTCATTACTCTTCTTGTTTTTCTACCATAGTGAAAGAAATCGGCGGGCTTGATAAATTTTTCTGATTTTAGATAAGTATAACAGCTATTGCCTTCTCGTTCCACCTCCGGTGGATACAAAATTGTGCTGAATCACCTTCTCATCACATCCCCCGGTTTAATCCCTTCAAGCTTTACAAGGGCAGCTTTACTTTTGTAGAGATAGATATTTTTGTGGATAATCACAATTTTAAGGATTCCCTGCCCGGGGATATAGTTGTAGATATTGCCGCATGCCGCTTCATCGTGTTCTCCCGGTTCCTGGTTAAAAAAACAGTAAGTCATGACCTCCAGTCCGGTAACTCTATATTTTTTTATCTCCTTCTTTTCTATCTTTGTTAGTTCCTTTTTTCCCCGCTGAAGTCGAACTTCATCCGGATATTTAAACTGTTCTCTGGGGTTCACCCATTGACTGGCAAAAGAAAAAGAACCATGAGACAGTAATATACTTAAGATTGCCAGCAAGATTTGTCCTTTCGATTGCAACCTCATTTTTTACTCCTTTCCTAATATTATATGATATAAGTATTTTTATACTAAAACCCTCTGTTTTACTGGGATGACATGGAACTCTCTTTAAATGATCAACTAAAACTCATATTTCACCTCAAGAAACACATTGTCCTGATCGCTATACGGATGCTCAAAATATAGATTACATCCTGTATTTAACGACCAGTAATCAGTAATCTTCAATATGCATCTACCCCTGAACCATAAGGAACCATCATCGGAATATACCCACAGTAGATCAGGCAATATCCTTTCCTGCAGATAATCGGTGGAGAGATAAAGGGAAAATACACTGTCTACCTCATCTATAAGGTAACCATCCTCATGGTCAAGGGAAATAAATTGAAAGAACTGCAACAATACATGATAGTCGGTAAAAAAGAATTTGTCCAATGCCAGATAATAGTTGAAACTATCACTCCTGGACATTTTTATTCCAAAGGGATTACTAAAATCAGAAAAGGCTCTGGTGTATGCGTAAGAAACCCGGTCCTCTAAATGGACTGCCACCTCACCCTTTAATGATACCCCTTCAATGCCAAAAAAGCTATCAAATATCCTGGTAAAAGAACCCCCTAATGTATGAAAACGATGATACTTTAAGTCGTAATTCATCGATAGATCAATATTATAGAGGGGATAAGCAGTGTATAACCCTGGCACATCACTCCAGTGGTAAAAGTAGTTGAGACTATATTCAAGATATGGCAGGTTTTGATACCATCTGACCCCAATCTCCATATTCTTAAGATTCTGAGGCACCCTTTTGCCGGCATTCGGACTTCTATTTAAATGAAGCACACCATGGCTCTCAAGCCCCTGGTACCGATTTACAAATTGCGGGGTAAATGGATAACCGGCAGGTGGGATATAATGGGGCTCAATATCGGGAATGAGAAGTAATTGGAGACTGGTCCCCATTACAGGAGGATAATAGATAACATTTGCCATCCATAAAGGGATATGGGAATCTTCAAAATCTAATTGATTAAATTCTCTCATATCCTGTGGGTTTATTACATCCAGCATCTTCATTCCAATAGCCTCACCCCACCCTACTTGCTGTTTTCCCAGTCTCATAAAGACTCTTCCTATTGTAATGTCTGCATAAAGTTCCCTCAGGGGATCGGAAATGCTATCGGAATTAGCCTCCCTTATCTCTTCTTCGAATCTAAATCCGCTGGTCCAACCACTTCCTTCCAGATCAAATACAGCGTCATAATACGCTCTAACTATGCCATGAAATTCTATATTCCTGTTAACCCGATAGTGAGGTTCCAACTCCAAAATGTTTTCAAATTTAAGAAGAACATTTTTATTATCCTCGCTTATCCTTAAAGAACTTGCATTTTTAATATATCCTGAAATTTTCCACCCACCGTCCCGGGCAAAAACAGGACTTGAACATATAATGGTCAGTATAAAGAGTAAAAAAAGTTTTTTATTAATGCTTAACATAAACAATCTTTTAACCTGTTCTGAGCTTACCTATAACCCAAAATAAGCTTACTTCTGCCCGAGGGAGTGACCTCCTTTGTTACTTCATTGAAATACAATTTAAAGGGGGAGAGCTCATCCTTTAAAAAAATTTTTGCATTCTTTGATCCCATAGCATAGATACGAAAATAAAAAAGGAATTTTAAAAAAATATTTTGGGGAACCTCATGTTCCATAAGCAACAGCCTTCCGCCTTTTTGGGCCGTTCTGTACATTTCTTTTATAGCTTTCTCTCTTTCCTTTTCTTTCAGTTCATAGAAAGCATGAGAACAGATTACTGCATTAAAGTATCCCTCTTTAAATGGGAGGTCGGCAACATTTGCTTCAACGAAATATACATTTTTTAACATAAGTATTTTTGCCTTTTTCTTAGCCTTTTTTAACATCCCTCTGGAAAAATCTACGCCAACCACCACCCCTTTTTCCGCCAAAGATTTTGAAAATTCTATAGCCACAGAGCCGGTTCCCGTACAGAGGTCTAAAACCCTATCTTCCTTATTTATATTGGCTTTTTTAACCATATAGCCCCTTAAATACCCTTCTTTATCCAGTGAATGGAGCTTTATTATCGGGTCATAGAAATATGAAAACAGATTATAATATCTTTTTCTTATGCCTCTCATCCCAAATAACCTTCATGACCCGCGGTCACAACCAGGCATGAAAAAAGAATACAGAAGCCAGAATTCAGGGGGATGGTCGGAATAATTTATTTTACAAACTCTTCCTTCTGACTCCTTTATCCTGACTTCTGAATTCTCTATTTTTATATAAATTTAAAAGATTACTTTGATAAAGTCTCAAGTACTATATCAGTTATATAAACCAGGTCTTTACCCCTTTCCCCTTTTTTAGAAGCGTAACTTAAATTGAAAGAACAGAAGGGACATGCAGTAATAATAGTTTTGGATGGAGCATTATCAAGGGTTTGCAGGGCAATGCCAAAAGATAAATCCCGATACACCGACCTGATTCCAGCTCCAGCACCACAACAGGCTGCTTTTTCTTTGTTATTTTTTGCCTCCTTCAATTCAAGCCCACATAATTTTAATGATTCTCTGGGAGGGTCGTATATTCCCTCTTTTCTCCCCAACCTGCAAGAATCCAGATATGTGCCTTCCCTCCTGAACCTTTTAATTTCCAGTTCCCTTTCTTTTAACAGGGGAGGGAGCATTTCCACAATATGAAGGACATCAAAGTCTGTTTCCCCTAAAATTTGTGGATAATAGTTTTTAAAACAGTAAAAACAGCCGGCACAGTTAGTAATGATCCTTTTTATTCCCAGTTTTTTGAATCTCTCCTGATTTTTCTCAAAGTTCTCCCGGGCCAGGTCCCATCTTCCGGCATTATAAAAATAGATGCCGCAACAATCCTCATCTTCATAAAGCATAAAATCTACGCCCAATCCCTTGAGAACAAGATAAGAAGATCGGGCGCTATTTTGAACGAGGTATGAAGGAAGGCATCCCACATAAAAAAGGGTATCCGATTCCTTTCTGGGAAACTCTTCCGGTAGCCAGTTCCAGCGTTTATCCGGATCTCCATTAACAGAATTCCCTACCTTCAGAATTCCCTCTATAATTTTGTTATGTTTATCAAGAGGACCAAAACCTCTCATTACCAATTCTCTCCTGCATTTATCCATTATATCCGATACCATTATCTCATTTGGGCAAAGGATATCGCAGAGACCACATTGAGGACAGTTGTATATTGATTCTATCTCTTCAGGGGAAAGGGCATCTCCCTGATAAAACCTTTTTGCAATATTAAGTCTAAAAGGCGGCGCGAAGATTTCTTTTTTTGTAGCATTGTAAGTGGGGCAGGAATCAACACAAAGATTGCATTGGTCACAAAATTCTATCTGGTCTATAATTTTTTTAGTTACCCCTTCTTTATTCATATACTTATTGTCTCCCGGTTGCATTCATTTTTATCTTTACAGATAGTCTGGAATGCCCTTCATACAATCGCAACAGGTCAGGCACCTCGCCTGACAATGACGAGCCAATCTTTTGAATACAACTTTAATATGTATTACCTCTTTCCCACAAATTTAATCTCAACCACAACTATCCTTTATATTTAGATTGAGCATTTTTTTTCGATAATAACGAGAATTGATTACACCCAGGGGATTATGTGCCAGAACCCTGTCCTTTACCACCAGGTTAGTTACTGGCGCCTCGGAATATCTTGAAAACAGTATGTCATGACCGATACATAAGCCAAAAATTATATTTAGACTGGTTTTTTTATTATTCAAAAAAATAGCCTGACCTATTGGGTTACAGGTAGCTTCATACCTATCCCCCTTTATTTTAGGAAGATCAAAATCACCTTTGTCTATCCCCCCAACTTTGCAGCATACAGAAGAAAGCTTAAAATACCTTTCCAGTATTCCATAAAGAATTTTTGCCTCTTCTTCAAGTCCGATACAGAAAGCAATCCCTAAATGACTCAATCCTGTTTCCTGACAAAATTTTATCAGTTCCTCAAGGCGAGTAAACTTCATATAATAATTTGCCTCAATACTGGAAGCTGCTTTCATTATTTTTTTATTATCTTCATTTTCATATT
>JAXHUS010000131.1:0-2374 GCA_034189305.1 Thermodesulfobacteriota bacterium
ACCCGCGTTAATCCCATGATTCTTAAAAATAATAGTTATTAAATTATTGGGATTTTCACCAAAAGAGGTATATCTTTGGTAATATATTGATATGATGTGTTCTACTTCTTCTTCTGTCATGTGGGGGATTATTTTATTATGAAAAGGTGTTTCAATAATTACTTCATGTAAACCGCATCCATCGTACCTCATATATATTCCATCATTTTCAAATCTGGAAGGTTGAATTGGACATGTTGGGTAGGCAGATAAGGTTTTAAATTTATTTTCTATAGAACGAGATACCCAGTTACCGTCTTTATCATTAATACGAAACATCTCTATAATTTGGAATTTTTCATCATTATTTGGACAGAAAGGGCATAGAGAGCTATATTCAACTAAATTCTCTTCAGGTTTTGCCTGCTCTTTATGGAGGGGTTTGGGTTTCTTCCCTCGTTCTGGCGCTATAATAACCCACTCCTGTGTAACTGGATTCTGGCGAAATTCAGACATTGGTATACCCCCCTTTGTCTTTAATGTTAAATATAAAGTTCATATATATTGCCTATTGAAAAGAAAGACATGGTTTTTGAAGTCATAAATTCACGATTTTTCTCTCTTTCTATAAAATCCCTTAAATCCAGCAATTGCAATTCTCTGCAGGCAAGATTTTCTTCCTACAATGAGTTAGCAGGTCTTTACCAGCCGGCTCTGAGGAGTGTTGAGTGTAACCGAAAGGAGGATACCATTTACAAAGTTTCAAATTGCGGCCACCTGATGAGCTACCCGCAGACTGTTGCCCTTTGTATAATATGCTGTTGTCCGGAGTTAATGTCAAGGATGTGGTTATGTTGGTGGCAAACAAGAATTCTTAGCACCCCAACCATACCGGTCAGGAAAGTCAAAACTAACCGTCACTTAAATTTTTCTTTTATATTTTTTGGAAAAAAACCCCGAGAATGACGACTTATCTGAACATCATCGGCTTCAAGTTCTTTTGCAACATAATGTATGGTCTTTTCTACTTCAAAATTTTTAGCGCAGCTAAAAAAATCAAAAGCACAGTAATTATGCTCAGGCCATGTATGGATCGCTACATGGGATTCTCCGATGACAATTACGCCGGTTACACCACAGGGCTCAAATTGGTGAAATACTTCTCCTAAAACACTGGCGTTACTCAGTTTTACAGCATTCTGTAAAATTCTCTTTATTAAAGCCACCCTTTTTAATTTTTCCGTATTACATGAAAGTAATTCAACTAAATAATGAGAACCTATATCCTGCCATCCAGATTTTTCCACCTTCAATACTTCCTGATTTTTCTATATAAGAATATCTTATTCAAATTTAAAGTAATGATTTTCAGATGCTTTCTTTTCAAAACTCCTTCCTTCGACAACAACCCTTCCTTTTTTTCTTTCTTTACCCGTACTATCAATTATCATATAATCAAATATACCATGTTCTGAAAAAAATAAGCTTGCAGTACCTCCATATCTAAGATAAGAGGATATATATTCTCCTTTTTCATTTAGAATAAAACCCTGGGGAACATTTGTACAATCCTGCAATTTTTGACCGTTATTAAATTTAATTCTTACTGGAAATTTTCCCCAGTTAATCCAGATTATAGTAGTAGTATTTTCCCAGATCTTTATCCTGTCATTTTCTAAAATAAATTCATTATCCTTATTTAAAATCTTTACAAGCTTTTGTTTACTCTGGTTTTTGTAATTATAAATGCTTACAAAATATGGAACTAAAGTCTCATAAATTATAAATACTATTATTACTAACCAGAATAACTTTTTATACATCTTTTTCCCCGTGCATAGAGTTCATAAGAAAAAGAAGGCGGTTACCCCCCCTCAGTCTTCTTTTTATCCTAAATTTAAAGATAAATATATTAAAAATTTAACATTTTAGCAAAATAAATTTTAATTATATAAATTTATAAATAGGGAGTACTAAAATTCATAATAATGCTTGCCTTTAGAATTTTATGATAGTAGTATAAATTTTAAAAATTTAAATATATTTTTAAGATTATGCTTAATGTAATACGTGAAAATGTAAAATCATGGTTTTTTAAAGTAATTATATTTGCCATTGTGGTAGTTTTTTTATTTTTAGGGTTTGGCGCTTATAAGGAAAATGTCAGAGATGTTATTGCCAAAGTGGGTGATAAAAAAATAACCAGAAAAGAATTTAAAAAAGAATACCAAAACCTGATTCGTTATTATCAAAGCATTTATAAAGATAAGTTTGACATGAACATTCTTGAAACACTCAATTTAAGAGAGGCTGCCAGGGAAAATTTAATTAATAAAGAAGTAATTATTGATAGAGCTGAAAAAGTTGGCTTTGTGATCAATAAATTGGAGGGGTG
>JAXHUS010000132.1:0-4015 GCA_034189305.1 Thermodesulfobacteriota bacterium
CCTGGATTCGAATATCCAGTATATAGTTGAAAGGGAGTTACAAAAGACCGTAAAAAAATATAATGCAAAAAGCGGCACTGTAATAGTTATACATCCCCAAACAGGCGAGATACTGGCAATGGCCTCAAAGCCTTCCTATAATCCGAATAATCCAGGAAAAAGCAAGCCCCAGCATAAAAAAATTCGCGCTATTAATGATTGTTTTGAACCTGGTTCCACTTTTAAGGTATTCCTCCTTGCCGGCGCTTTAGAAGATGAAATTATTACCCCCCAGGATATTCTTTTCTGTGAAAACGGACGTTTTCGGTACGGCGGCAGGATCATAAATGATGTTCATAAACATAAATGGCTTTCAGTAAGTAAAATAATAGCATTTTCAAGTAATATTGGCGCCACTAAAATTGGTGAAAAATTAGGGAAGGAAAGGCTTTATTATTATATAAAAAAATTGGGTTTCGGAGACAGGACGGGGATTGATCTTCCCGGAGAAACTTGTGGTATTGTCTATGCACCCTCAAGATGGTCCAAAGTTAGACTGGCAACAACTTCCTTTGGGCAGGGCATTTCAGTTACATCAATTCAGATCGCTGCTGCTCTATCTGCAATTGCCAATGGAGGAATGTTGATGAAACCTTATATTGTAAAGGAAATCAGAGATAAAAATGGAAATATTGTGGAGTCTTTCACTCCAAAGATAAAAAAGAGAGTGATTTCAACCCATACCTGCGAACTTACAAAGAATGTCCTGGAAGAAGTGGTAGCACCTGAAGCTACAGGGTTAAATGCTGCTATTCCAGGCTACGATGTAGCTGGAAAAACAGGAACCGCCCAGAAGGTAGGTAAAACCGGCACTTACTCTGATTGTCAATACACAAGTTCTTTTATCGGTTTTATCTCCGCTTCACCTCCAGAGTTAGTTATAGTAGTTGTAATTGATGAGCCGGAAGGTTCAGGTTATGGTGGGGTAGTCTCTGCACCTCTCTTTAGTAAAATCGGAAAGCAGACCCTTTCTTACCTTGGTGTTATGCCTTCAAAGCCATCCATAACCGATAAAAACAGCATCTTGATAGTAAAAAGAGAAAATAAAAATCAATCCACCTTAAAACTTCTTTCAAATTTTCCAGAAAATGATAAAGAACCAATGATGCCTGATTTTACAGGTATGACGATGCGGCATGTATTTAAAATCATAAATAAATATAAAATAAGAGTAAAAATTACAGGCAGCGGAATTGTGGTTGGTCAGAATCCATCTCCCGGGAATAGTCTTCCGGAAGATGGAGAGGGGTGGGTTATATTGCAACCTCCAGCATAAGGAAAAAATTGTTACTTTATCAGTTACTCAAAAATCTGAAAATAAAGGAAATAAGGGGTGATACCGATAGGATTGTGAGCTCAATAGCCTACAATTCAAAATATGTTATGCACAACGGAGCTTTTGTTGCCATTATGGGAAATAATCATGACGGGCACACTTTCATACCTGAGGCATTATCCGGCGGAGCAAAGGTAATTGTGGCACAAAAGGATGTCCGCATTTCCGGTGATTTTACCCTGATTCTTGTGGATAATTCTCACCTTGCCCTTGCAAAGCTTGCCTGTGCCTTTTATGAATTTCCGGCGGATAAACTCAGACTTGTGGGGATTACCGGAACCAATGGAAAAACCACAACCGCCTACCTTTTAGAATCGATTTTTAAGGAGGCGAATCTCTTACCCGGAATTATCGGAACAATAAACTACCGGTATAAGAATTATTTCAAAGAAGCTTCTCTAACTACACCCGAATCCCTCGAATTGCAGAAAATTTTATTTGAAATGAACAAAGAGAATGTGGACCCTGTTATTTTGGAAGTATCATCTCATGCCCTTAATCAAGGAAGGATAGAAGGATGCCGTTTTAATATCGGTATATTTACAAACCTGACTCCCGAACACCTTGATTATCATAATAATATGGATAATTATTTCGACAGTAAAAGTCTGCTTTTTACCAACTACCTTCAGGGATGGGCAATCTTAAATCATGATGACAATTATGGAAATTTATTAAGAAATAAAGTTAACGGCAAAACACTTACATTCGGACTTATGTCAACCTGTGATATAAAAGCGGAAAATATTTCTTTTCTCCCCGGAGGAATTAAAGCTTCCATTCATACCCCTGTAGGGACCATTCCCATAACATCTTCTCTTATAGGAAAACATAATCTATATAATATAATGGCATCTGTCGGAGCAGCGTTTGTATCCGGAATTACACCGAAAAACATCAAAAAGGGAATAGAAAATTTAAAAAAAGTTCCCGGACGGCTAGAACGATTTAAAAATGCTAAAAACCTGAACATATTTATAGACTATGCCCATACAGGCAATGCCCTGAAAAATGTACTGGATAGTCTTAAGGCTTTAAATCCCCGGAGAATTATCACTATTTTTGGCTGTGGAGGAAACAGGGACAAAACCAAAAGACCAGTAATGGGAGAAATATCGGGCAAATATAGTGATATCACCTTAATAACTTCCGACAACCCCAGGAAAGAAAATCCTGGGGATATAATAAAAGAAATTGAGGCCGGGATTTTACCTCTAAAGCTAAAAAAATTTGAATGGAAAGAAGGTTTGAATTTAGAGGAAAAAGGGTATTTAACTGAAGTTTCAAGAAGTCGTGCAATAAAAATGGGAATTTCTTTAGCAAAGCCGGGGGATTTTGTTTTAATTGCCGGAAAGGGGCATGAATGTTATCAGATTATGGGGGAAGAAAAAATTCCATATAATGACAGATATGAAATAAAAAAGGCTCTAAGAGTTAAGGAGTTGGGAGTTTGAAATTGAAATTAACTCCCTAATTCCTTAACTCTTAAATTCATAATAACTTAATATGTTTAAAGTTAACGACGTAATAAAGGCAACCGGAGGAAAAATAATCAAAGATATGTCCGGCATAACTTTTTCCGGTGTATCTCTGGATTCTCGAACTATCAATCCCGGTGAACTTTTTATTGCAGTGAGAGGTCGCTGGTTAGACGGACATGATTTTGCAGAAAATGCCTTCAAAAAAGGGGCCAAAGGAATACTGGTTGAAAATAATTCTAAAATAATCCCCCGTATTAATAAAAGGCAAATCTTAATAATCGGGGTTAATGACACAATTAAAGCGCTGGGGGATCTGGCCCATTATCACAGAAAGCGTTTTAAAATTCCTGTTATTGCCGTTACGGGAAGTAATGGAAAAACAACCACAAAAGAGTTAATTGCCAACATTCTTGAGGTTAGATATAAAACCTTAAAAAATCCCGGCAATTTAAATAACCATTTTGGCCTCCCATTAAGTCTTTTAAAACTTAATGCAGATCACAATGCATGTGTTCTGGAGATTGGTATGAATCAAAAGGGAGAGATAGCAAATTTAACCAGAATTTTAGAGCCTGATATTGGAATTATTACAAATATAGGTCCTGTTCACCTGGAATTTTTCCGGGATATTCGTGAGGTGGCATTTGAAAAAGCAGCCCTTTTTAAAGGGCTTACCCCTTTTAAGACCATTATCGTCAACAAAGATGATATAGAAATTGAAAAGCATTCAAAATTCCTCCCGAATCCCAGAGTTACTTTTGGATTCTCAGAAGAAGCACAAGTTAAAGGAAGGAATATAAGAGAATATAAATCCGGCACAATAAGTTTTTATCTGGAAAGGGGTGGGGAAAGGCAAAGGGTCGGCTTAAATCTTATGGGGAAACACAATGTTTATAATGCCCTTGCAGCAGCGGCCTGTGTTACTCCGCTGGATTTTACTTTAAAAGAGATAGAAAAGGGTTTAAAAAAAATAAGGCCGATTGAAAAAAGAATGGAACCTATCAGAATAAAAAATTCTGTTACTCTGATAAATGACAGTTATAATGCCAATCCTGCTTCAACCATGAATTCCCTGCAAACCCTTGCCAAACTAAAAAAAGAAAGGGCCATAGCGGTGTTAGGCGATATGCTTGAGCTTGGTAAGTATTCAAAGGAGGCC
>JAXHUS010000133.1:0-5284 GCA_034189305.1 Thermodesulfobacteriota bacterium
AATGGCATTTCTACATCCAGATGCTCTTTTTGTAATGATTCAATTGCCTCTTTGGCAGTTGTTTCCTCTTTTAAGGCAATAAAATCAGGAACCATAATACCACCAGCAGTATCTTTCCTGTAACAAAGCAATTCTTTAATCTTTTCAGAACCTTCCATTTTCATCTTTTCAAGAATTGCATCAGATTTCTCATCGGGCAGTCTATCTATCAAATCTGCAACATCATCGGAAGGCATGTATTCCAAAACTTCCAAGATATTATCAAGTTCCATATTCTCAATAAGGGTAATGGAGATATCTTCTTCAAGTTCACGGAAAAGAGCCCCTTTCTTTTCTGGGTCCTCAATCAATTCAAAGAATTTACATTGTTGGTTAATGGGTAAAAAGGGAAATACTAGAGAAAGGTCAGCTGCATGTGTCTTATCAACAATCTTCTGTATATGTGTTTTTGCATTCCACCTTAGCAATCTCTTTATACTTTCAACAAGTATCTTGGTGTGATCACTTTGCATATTGATTCCTTTCAATCACTATTCAGTATTATTACTTAATAGCCTATATTTATTTTTTAGTAAATTTAAATTTTTATTTACCTTTTTGGTTTTTTTCTTTTATAAACTATAAATCCCCATTCAAATTACAGGGTATTCCGGTAAAAGTTTTTATAAAAAATTTAATTTTGTGTTGAATCTGTTCTAAAAAGATTGCTAAGATTATTAATGAAACATTCATGTAATAAATTACACAAAGGGGCATGAAAATCCCCCCCCTAACCCCCCTTTACGAGGGGAGGGCAGAGAAGTCCCTTTTTTTAGGGGGATCCAGGGGGATTTTAAATGTATTTTCGAGTGAAAAATGATTATAACATAATTATATTAATTTAAATTATTTATTTTTTAAAGTTCAAATGTCAAAAGGTTATTCCTTATATGTTATACGTAAAATTAACATGTACTTTCTAACAAATAACACTAAATATTTTAGTAAATGCTTAGGCTGATAGACTGAAGACTGTTAGCTTACTTCAGCCTTCGGTCTTCAGCCTAAATGCATGAATAGTTACTATTTTTTGGTATTTGGATGCCAAACTGCATTCGACATTTTCTTATTTTAATAACTCAAGTTAATAATAATATTTATAAATATATAAGCTATAAGATAATTCAACTGAGTTAAATAAGGAGGACTTATGAAAAAAGAAAAAAAGGAAAATTTACGTATCGCTCTTGTCCAATCAGAATATGATCCCCTTGATATAAAAAGTTTATTAAAGTATATGGCTTGGGCTGAAAGTTCTGATATTATATGTTTCCCTGAAGCCTTTGCGGCTGGCAGAACCATTGAAAAGACTGCGCAATATTTGAAAATTATTAATGAAGAAAAGGATAATATTTTAAATAACTTAACGAAGGTTAGAGAAGCATCTAATTCTTGTATTATATTACCGCTTGTTGAAAAAACAGAAAATGGGAAACTTTATAATACTTCTTTTGTACTTTATAAAGGGAAGCTTTTAGGGAAATATTATAAGATACACGTATTCCCATGGGGAGAATTCTTTTTCGATTGTGGCGAAGATCAGAAGGTATTTGAACTGGATAAGTGTAGTGTGGGGGTTATGATATGCTATGATGCTGCTTTTCCTGAAACTGCTCGAATATTAGCCCTCAAAGGAGCCGATATCATTTTTATCTCTGCTAGTTGGCCTCAAGAGGCTGCATATCTATGGAAATCGCGCTTAATTGCAAGGGCTTTAGATAACCAGGTTTTTCTTGCAGGTGTGAATAGATGTGGCTCAGTAGGTAGTGAAATTTTTATGGGGGGAAGTCTGGTGGTAGATCCACGGGGTGATGTGCTGGCACAATGTGGAAATGCAGAACAAATCCTCATTTTAGATATAGATCTTAACATAATTGAAAAGGAAAGGGAACAGGAACCTGTATGGCAGACATTTGACAGAAGTATTTACCAAAAGGTATTGGAAGATAAAGAATAGGGATAATTGATAATGCATTTTATTGATTGGATAGTTATTGTCATTTATATAGGAGGGGTAGTGGTACTTGGATGGTATCTTGGAAGGCATCAGGTTAACTTAAGGGATTATTTTCTTAGCTCAAAGAACCTTCCATGGTGGTCCGTCGGTCTTTCAACCATGGCAACACAGCTTGGCGCAATAAGTTTTATATCTGCTCCGGCATTTGTTGGGCTAAAATCTAAAGGGGGACTAATATGGCTGGGTTATGAATTTGCCGTCCCTTTTGCCATGATTATTCTTATATGGAAGGTTATACCCCTTTTCCATAAGTCAGGCGTAATTAGTATTTATGAATATCTGGAAGTAAGATTTGACGGCAAAACTCGAAAATTTGTAAGCATTATTTTTCTGTTAAGCAGGGGATTGGCAACGGGTGTATCGATTTATGCCACTGCAATTGTTATATCCATTGTCTTAAATATACCGATTTTTTTGACAATTGTAATTATTGGTGTTGTTGCAATATTATACGATTATATGGGGGGAATAAAGGCCGTTGTGATTTCTGATGTAATTCAGATGGGATTAATATTTATAGGAATCATTATCTGTATAATCTTTGGTCTCCACTATATCGGCGGTTGGGATGCTGTATTACAATACACCTCTTATGATAGAATTGTTGCAGTAGATTTTAATGAACTGGGCTTTAAGGGGGAGGGTGATTTTGGATTTCTCCCCTTGCTATTCGGCGGATTTTTTTTATACACTTCTTATTACGGCTTTGATCAAAGCCAGGTCCAAAGAGAGTTGTCTGCCCGTTCTTTACTGGATTCAAGAAAATCCCTTATCCTTAATGCAATTATAAGATACCCTATAGTCCTTAGTTACTGTATTCTGGGTCTTATAGTTGGGGCTTTTGCCCTTAAAAGCCCAGAATTCATGTCTTTTATTCCACAAGATAAGGTGGATTATATGATTCCTGCCTTTGTGGTACATTATTTACCTGCGGGTATATCCGGTCTAATTATTATTGCAATTCTTGCGGCAAGTATGTCATCTCTTGATTCAGCCCTTAACTCTTTAAGTGCATCGACAATTGAGGATATTTTAAAACCAACTATTTTAAAAAATGTTAATGAAAAGATTTTATTTAAAATTTCAAAACTTATAACGTTATTCTGGGGAATTTTTTGTACAGGTTTTGCATTCCTTTCGGGAAGGATTTCAGAAACAATTATTGAGTCAATAAATATGATTGGATCGGTCTTTTATGGCCCCATAGCAGGTATATTTTTCCTTGGAATATTTATAAAAAGATCCTCCTCTCGTGATGTTATTATTGGAGGCTTAACAGGTGTATTTTTTAATTTTATTTTAGCATTTTACTTTACACAAATATCCTGGTTATGGTGGAATGCAACGGGTTTTATCGTAAGTTTTGCTTTAGGGGGGATGCTGTCTTTATTTAACAAAAAGAAGTCTTATGAAAAGATATTTATATTACAATTTAATGAAAAATTTTCCTTAAATTGGCTTTTTATTTATGGATTTCTTATAATATATGGGGTATCGATAATTATTTTTTCAGTCTATCTAAAAAAGATTATTTTTTAATGAAAAAATCTGCAATTTAAGGAGAAAGCGATTATGTGCACAATATGCGGTCATTTTGTTAAGAAAGGAAAAATCAATTCTAAAGATATTTTCGATATGCTTGTAAAGATGAAGCATAGAGGGCCGGATACTCATGGAGAATATTTAGATGGAGAAATAATGAGAGTTGATGACATAAGTCATCTTAAAGATTTCTCGCTAAAGCAGAGCAAAATAGCCCTGGGGCATTCCAGGTTAAAAATTTTGGGTAGAATAACCGAAACACAGCCATACACCTCATCAGATAAAAACCTTATACTTATCCACAATGGTGAAATATATAATTATCAGAAACTGAAGAGTTTATTAACCAAAAAGCATGAAGTACTTTCTGGTAGTGATAGTGAGGTTATCGTCTATTTATTAGAAGAATTTTATCAGGGAGATCTGCTGTATGCAGTAAAAAGAATGGTGGGACTTTTAGATGGAATGTATACCTTAGCTGTTACAGATGGTGATTCTATTGTTATAGCAAGGGATCCAATAGGTAAAAAACCATTATATTATATTAAAAATGATAGAGTAACATATTTTGCTTCAGAAAAAAAAGCTCTCTGGAATGGAAAAGAAGATCCCAAACGATTAAACCCGGGTGATTTGCTATTTATTAATGATAGTGGTGCGAGTATTCATGAGGGATTTCATCTCCAATCTCCCCCGGTAGATATAATTGATTTTCGAGATGCAGTTGAGCAATATAAAGAGGTTTTAACTAATTCTATGAAAAAACGACTAACAGGCCTTATGGAAGATTTTTTGGGAGTAATATTCTCTGGAGGTATAGATTCTGTATTAATTGCTCAGCTCCTTCAGCGCGAGGGTAAAAATATTATCTGTTATTGTACCGGAACTGAAGACTCAGGAGATATTCAGGCGGCAATATCAGTTGCTAATGAATTAGGCCTTGAACTCAAAACAACAATTATTGATGACAATATGGTTGAGAAACTCTTACCCGAAGTAATCGAGAACGTTGAGGAAAGTGGTTTATTACAGGTAGAAGTTGCAATTCCTATGTATTTGGCTGCTAAAATGGCATCAGAAGATGGCATTAAAGTAATGTATACTGGTCAGGCTGCTGACGAGTTGTTTGCAGGATATCCATGGTATACAGATGTAATTTATGAATATGGATATTTGAGACTTCATGAAAAATTATGGGAAGATCTTAACTACCTTTATTCTGATACCCTTGAAAGGGAAGATAAACTTACAATGGCGCATTCTATTGAATTAAGGGCCCCATACCTTGACAGAGATCTAATTAATTTATCAATGCGCATTTCGCCAAAACTAAAAATTCAAGGGCTTGAAGATTTACTCAGAAAAAGAGTTCATCGTCAAGCAGCAGTTGAACTGGGTGTTCCTGCAAGTCTTGCATTTAGAAAAAAATCCCCTGCCCAGTCTGGTTCAGGTATTCATAAAATAATTCAGAGAATTGCCCATAAAAATCAACAAGAAGTCAACTTAAGCATGGTTGACAAAAATATTGAAAGGGATAAAGGAAGCCTATATCGTTATGGAGATGAAACATATGGTGATGAAATGGCACGTACATATCTTCAGAAGATAGAGGATGATATTGTCAGGAAATTTGTACCTTTATTCTCATAAATTCTATTTTTAGTAAATTTAAATTGTATTATAATA
>JAXHUS010000134.1:0-3880 GCA_034189305.1 Thermodesulfobacteriota bacterium
CAAATGCGGATACCCCTGAAGATGCAGCCAAAGCCCTTGAATTTGGTGCTGAAGGTATTGGTCTTTTTCGGACTGAACATATGTTTTATGGTGAACATTCAGAAGAACCTCTTTTCAAACTTCGTAAAATGATTATCTCTCAGACCCTGGAGGAAAGAAAAAAGGCCCTGAACGAACTCTTCCCATATATGAAAAATGATATGAAAAAGACCATGGCGGCAATGAACGGTTTCCCCGTTACTATTCGGCTTCTAGACCCCCCCCTCCATGAATTTGTTCCCAAAAGTAAGGTGGAACGGCAAAAACTTACCGAGAACCTGGGAATAACGGAAGAAGAATTTTTAAAAAGAACCGAAGCATTGCATGAAAATAATCCCATGATGGGACATCGTGGCGTTAGACTGGGAATTACATATCCTGAAATAACCGAGACCCAGGTTCGGGCAATATTTGAGGCCGCTGCTGAACTGTTAAAGGAAGGAATGGATATACTGCCAGAAATTATGATACCAGTAACATGCATTTATACTGAAATTGAAAATCAATTTGACATTACACAAAAGGTATATAATGAAGTAATAAAAAAATATGATTTAAAAGAGATTCCCCACTTAGTTGGAACTATGATTGAGATTCCCAGGGCAGCCCTTACTGCAGGAAAGATTGCTGAAAAAGCCCAATTTTTCTCTTTTGGCACAAATGACCTCACTCAGATGGGTTTTGGCTTTTCAAGGGATGATATAGGGGGATTTATTCCGGAATATCTGGAACAGAAAATTTTATCCGCAGATCCATTCCAGACCATTGATGTAGAAGGAATTGGAGAACTAATTGAAATAGGTATTAAAAGGGGAAGAAAGATAAGACCGGACCTAAAAGTTGGAATTTGCGGGGAACATGGCGGCGATGCTGATTCTGTTGAGTTTTGCCATCGAGTTGGTATGGATTATGTTAGTTGTTCACCATTTCGAGTCCCTATTGCCCGGCTGGCAGCAGCCCAGGCAGTAGTTAAGGATATGAAATAAAATTTTAGGTTGGTTCAATGTAATAGCAGGGAAATGTTGATTATATAATTTTCTTATCAAATATTCCTTCATTTCTCTGCTGTTTTGGGGGAATGGACCAGGGATTCTCCGATTTTAAAATGTCGGAGAATAAACTGGAGGGCACTCTCTTTCAGTCGGTTTTTAGGATAACCTACTTTACACTCTACCCCCAGAGAATCAAGCTTATCCTTGAGCAACAATCCGAACTTTGCATTATGGATCGAGACGAAAGTCAATGTTTTTTCAGGCAATAGCCCTTTTACTGGAGCATGGTGATAATTGAGGTAAATAGGCGGATCATCTTTGCTTGTATGGTTAATGGCGGAAAACTGCTCCATCCTTTTTAAGATACCGGGTTCTTCCAGTTCCTTTACAGTCTCCACATTGTACATAAGGGGAATGGATCTATGGATGCTCGGGTTTCCGCCAATATTCTTTCTAATAAAATTAATATCATTCGAAGTCTGTGAATCAATTGCCACCACACATGTTACGCGGGTAGAAAATTGGCTGATAGGATCCTTGCTTTCCGGGTCGGCCAGATCATCATGCATTGCAAGCCATAAGGACATATTTCCCCCGGCCGAAGCTCCGGATAATGCAATGCGTGAAGGATCAATATTCCACTCTTTCTCTTTTGAGCGAAGGAACTGAATTACCCGTGCTCCGTCATACATAACTTCCCGGATACCAATGCCTTTTGACTTCACGAATCGGTAGTCGGCAGAAACAGCCGAAATGCCGTTCTTAAGGCAATCTTCTTGCAATCTGGTCAGTCTCTTCTGACCCTTTACAAAACCACCGCCATGGAAAAATACAATCACCGGCACTGGTTTATCGGAATCGGCCTTCCAGAAATCCATCACATTACGTTCGTGGGGCCCATATTTAACGTTCTTAAAATCAGTCACCGCCCTTCTTCTCTTGCGTATTTCGGGACGCCCGTTCTCTATTATTCCCTTCCCTTCTTTTTCGAATCTGTGTTTAGGGGAATACTCACTAAATTCCTCTTCGGCCGGAATGCTACCCTTGTCGGCATAGCCATCCGGATATTTCCCGAGACATCTTTTATTGTTGACTTTTTTTCCCGAAGACCTTTCGACCGTGCATCCCAGATATATAAAAACAACCAGACAGGGCAATATTTGAACAAAGAATTTATACGAAGCATTATTCATAAGTTTATCCCACTTTCATGTCCGGATCTAATTGAAATAATAATTAGTCTACCAGACAGGCCATTTAGAAAGAAAGAACTATTTTGGCTGGAGTTTCTTTAAAAATTTTTAAGGAAACTCCAGTTAAAATGTCAGCCGAACATCACGGAGGATCAGAAAATGGATATTTCCCTTTATAGAATGTTTATAGCTTCAAACAAAGATGCAAAGGAAGTACTCCCTCGAAAAAAATGCCTAAAACGTCTTCATACAGTACAACAAAGGAAAGGGATATTGTGTTTATTAAAGAATTTCCATCGCAAACTAAAAATAACCACCAGTCCAGAGTCATTTTTTGCTTCTTTTCCATAGTTTTAAAATTAATGTATCAGACATCAGGAAGATAAGTCGCTATCCTGAGAAAAATTGGGGGGGCGGTTCATATATAGATACAATAATATCCGAGGACATGTATGTATCAATTTGAATATCCTTTCCAAAAATTGGATACAATATTTTTGGGTTGGTTTTAGATGGTTTCATGTTTTGCCTACTTAGAAAGTATTATCTAAAACAAACTACAGAGAAAATGGATTATTATTTCCATTAATTATACTGTGTCCTCCTTTGTAATCCATAGCTCGGATGGGTAATGCTTTATTACACTTTTTGTGTACTCGATACTTCGTCCTCAATTACCTTTTGCACAAATTGATTTAATGACATTCCAAGTATTAAAGCTTTTTGTACAGCCTTTTTATGAAGATCAGGCGATATTCTTACATTAAAACTACCTTTATATGATTTATGAACAGATTTTCCTGCCTCTTTGCAGAGAAGTATGTAATCATCAACAGCTTCCTGGAAGGCTGTTTTAATTTCTTCTACATTTGTGCCTTCAAAAGTAACTAAATCACTGATTCCTTCAATTTTTCCATGAAATAAATTATCTTCAGCATTAAAATGCACAGATCCAATAAAGTTTTTATACTGTAATACATCTTTCATTTTATTGCCCCTATATTTTTTAATTCTTCTTTTATGTAATCCAATTGGTATTGTTTTAAAATATTTTTAGGATGTGGTTTATGCAATCGTATTAAATGTTTAGTCTTATTATTATAGAATGCAACCCTTGACCCTGATGTTCGGCCGGTTCTAATCTCGCTATACCCGAATCCAAGTAATAATGTTCTAAGCTCATTATAGGTGAAGTCTCTGGGTTTTGATAAAAATCTTTGTAAAATCTTCTCATGTTTACTCATATGATATAAATAATACAAATATTATACTTATTATTGCAACTATTTTTTAGTTACAATATTTTTGTTATTCAACCGAAAATTAACTGAGGGTTTGTTTTGCAATAATTGTTGTTATACATAGAGGCTGGTACTCTTATGATTGATATAAAATATATTAGATAATCAGCAATTATCGGTGAAAGGTAATTTGTATACTGATATATTTTTTATGGTATTTTTAATGGATAAAAATATGATTGTGATATAATTCAAAAGCATTGCCTACAGGGAGTGGAGAACTAAATTCCTGTTGTACTATCTAATTCACCTCAAACATAAACCCCGGCTCCATGGTATATTCAAGCTTGTTGCCTGAGGTGTCTTCTGCTATTACCTTAAGGTGGACAAAGCCTTCATTTAAGGATGGTGGGAT
>JAXHUS010000135.1:0-3089 GCA_034189305.1 Thermodesulfobacteriota bacterium
TGTTAAAGGGGATACAGGGAATAAAAAAAATGCCCTGGTTTTAAATGAAAAAAATTTAAATTTAAAAGAGGTAGAAAAGATGGTGATCGAACAACTTCTTGAAAGATATAAAGGGAATAAAACTCAAGTAGCTCACATTCTTGGAATCGGGAGAAATACCTTATATAGAAAGATACGATCTTTTTCATAAAATTAATTTATTGGGTTGCATTCGGTGGTCATTAAAAGAAGTAGGTATATAATAACGATTACCTTTGAAAACAAATCACCAGCTTTGTCCTAAAATAGAACTATTGGTTTTAAAATAAATGTCCATCTTATTCATTCTTTACTTAATAAAAACTTCAGTCTACAAGGACGAAAACTGTATCATAACGAAACGTTCCAAAATGGAACTCCAGTTAATACCTTTTTCAAAGGTATATTTAGAATAAATAGTATGTCATTGTCAGGGAAACGTCCTCACTTCTATGATGGGAAGATAGGTATTCTTGCCTGTCAAATAAAGAAAGTATAAATATAGGTATTTAATTTATACTTGAATTGCTTTAATTTATTCTCCCGCTGGCCAGACTAAATCACCATTGTTCATCAGGAGATTTTGGCATTAATTTTGCAAAATTATCACCACTAATTCAGTTTTTATGCGATGTAAATAGTTTAAAACTTAGAGGATGGCATTTAATTTTTCTCTTTTAGACAATCAAAAATAGGAAGGATGCTCAATGGTATTTTTGGTACGGGTTTGTTTTGTTTTTCTTCTATCGATATTATTATCGGTTATTACAGTTTTTCATGACCGGATTAATCATGTTTATGCTGAGACAAAAGGGATTGCCCCTTATTATGATGATATGAACGATGTAAAAATATTGGATTATAATATCTGGGCAGCAGGTTCTTATGGAACAATACTATATTCCGGGGATAGGGGAGAGAAATGGGTAATTCAAGATAGTAATACCAGACGATCTTTATTTGGAATAAGCGGGGTTGATTCTCAGAGGCTTTGGGTGGTGGGGGCATATGGTACCATACTATGTACTGAAGATGGTGGAGAGATATGGAAAAGATTGGAATCTACAACGGACAATCATTTATTTGCAGTACAGTTTATTGATTCAAAAGAAGGGTGGGCCGTAGGTAATTACAGCACAATTTTACATACCAATGATGGTGGAATAAACTGGGAGGACCAGTCCTTGGGTAAGGACCTTCAGCTTTATAGTGTTTATTTTGTTGATTGTAATAATGGTTGGGTAGCGGGGGAATTTGGGGTTATATACTACACTAAAGACGGGGGGAAGATATGGAAAAAACAGCAGAGTGGCATTGAAGTGGATATAACCTCTGAAAGCGTGCAATGCCTTTTTAAGGTTTACTTCAATGATTTAAATAAAGGATGGGCATGTGGACTGGATGGTATAATTCTTAAGACTCTGGATGGAGGTACAACCTGGGAAATTGTGAGAAGAAGTGGAAAGAACCATCTTCTCGATATAATTTTCAAAGATGGCCGTATTTTTGGGGTTGGAATGAGGGGAACCATAATTTCCAGGAAGGTAAAAGAAAGTAAATGGGAGGATTACGAGTGTCAGATTAAACGGCACTTAAACGCCATTGATTTTTGGGGTGAATTGGGGATTATAGTCGGTTGTGGAGGTACTATCTTCAGGACTGAAGCTGGAAATTATATCTGGAAATTATTAAAGCCAGTAGAAAGGGTTAAACGTTGATTTATCGGTTTTCAAAGCTTGTAATAGACTATCGGCATTTATTTTTTGTAATTATTTTTATCCTATCGGTATTTTTTGGCTATCATGCTTTTAAAACAGAGATGGTAAGCAACTTTGAGGATCTAATTCCCCGAAATCATCATTATGTTAAGCTTCACCGGGAATTCAAAAATCTTTTTGGCGGAGCCAATCTTATCTCAATTGCCGTAGAAGTTAAAAATGGTGACATTTTCAATCGGGATACCCTGAACAAAATAAAGGCCATAAATGATATGATTGAACTTACCCACGGGGTTAACAATTATCAGATTCATTCTATTGCCAGACATAATGTAAAGGATATCCGTGCCACCAGTTGGGGGATAGAGGCTAACTCCCTGATGTACCCTTATGTCCCGGAGACCCAGGAGGAAATTGATAAACTGAGAGATGTGATTTATGGAAATGAGGCTGTTTATGGGAAACTGGTATCCAGAGATGGCAAGGCTGCTCTGATTCAAGCAGATTTTTGGGAAAAGAGATTAGATTACAGATATCTATTTAACAGGGTTGTGAAAACATGCCGGTCTCTGGAAGATGAAAATACCAATATCTATGTGGCAGGAGAGCCAATCCTATATGGTTGGGTTTATCATCATTTTCGTGAAATATTCTTTATTATGCTGGTTACTATTCTGGCAATAATTCTTTTGTTGGTGTTTTATATCCGCAGGTTAGAAGGGGTAATTATACCTCTTATCTCAGCATTTATAACAGGGTTGTGGGGTCTGGGTTTTACTAAACTTTTTGGTTTCAACTTTGATCCTCTAACTTTAATAATACCTTTTGTAATAGGAGCAAGAACCATAAGCCACTCTATTCAAATGACAGAGCGCTTTTTTGAAGAATACAAGGAATTAAGAGATGAAAAAGCGGCAGCTATAATGTCTCTTAACGGTTTACTTATGCCCGGATTTGTTTCAATAGTTACCGATGCTTGTGGTGTCCTTGTAATTGCCATTGCCCCCATTCCTATCTTACAGAAGCTTGCTTTTATAGGCAGTTTATGGGTGTTGACCAATCTGGTTTCGGTACTGATTCTGGCCCCCATCCTATATACCTATTTTCCTATCCATAAAATAAAGAGTGAAAGAGAGGGACAGGGAAGAATAGATTACTTTTTTAAGATCGCAGGATTCTGGTGCGTAGGGAGAAGGTCAAAGGGAGTAATTCTTGGATTTACAATATTACTGGTGGCCTGGAGCGGATATAATCTTAAAAATCTCTGTGTAGGTGATGTTAATCCTGGTTCTCCTATCCTGTGGCACGATTCGGAATATAATCGGAGTGTAGCAAGGATAAATAGCAAATTTG
>JAXHUS010000136.1:0-4123 GCA_034189305.1 Thermodesulfobacteriota bacterium
CCCCTATCTCATCCGGGTGAACAATCCTTCCTGTCACAGCAGATGCAGCAGCAACAGCCGGATTGGATAGATAAACCTCACTATTTGTATGTCCCATCCTGCCCACAAAATTTCTATTAGTGGTAGATAATGCCTTTTCTCCTTCTGCAAGAATACCCATATAACCACCAAGGCATGGCCCGCATGTAGGGGGGCTAATTATTGCCCCTGCTTCTAAAAATATTTCAATCAGACCTTCAGATAATGCCTCTTTATAAACGCCGGGGGTTGCAGGAATTATAATTAAACGTAAATTTTTACTGCTCTTTCTATTCTTCAATATTCCGGCAGCAATCCGGAGATCTTCAATCCGGCCATTTGTACATGACCCGATCACAACCTGGTCCAGTTTTATATGATCAAGTTCCCTTACGCTTTTTGTATTTTCAGGCAGATGGGGCAATGCAATCTGAGGTTCTATTCCGGAAACATCATACTCCCTTATTTCACTGTATGAAGCATCAGGATCACTCCTGTATACATTATAATCTTTTTTAACCCGCCCCTTTAAATATGAAAAAGCAATCTCATCCGGTGCAATTATTCCATTTTTCCCCCCTCCCTCAATTGCCATATTACACATGGTAAATCTATCAGCTAAAGAAAGGGTAGAGATTGTTTCCCCGGTAAATTCCATTGAACAATACAGAGCGCCATCCACCCCTATATCCCCAATGGTATATAGAATTAAATCCTTTCCCCCCACCCAGGGAAGGAGGTTTCCGTAATATATAAATTTTTTGCTTTCCGGTACCTTAAGCCAGGTTTGCCCTTCCACCATAGCTGCTCCAATATCAGTGCTTCCCATGCCGGTGGAGAATGCGCCTATAGCACCATAAGTACAGGTATGGCTATCCGCCCCGATTATTATTTCTCCAGGTACTGCTAGCCCAAGTTCATGGAGCAAAACATGTTCTACGCCCGCCTTTCCACCTTCATAAAAGTGTTCTATGTGTTGTTCTTCTGCAAATTCCTTTACATTTTTGCACTGCATTGCGGAAGCAATATCTTTATTTGGCGTAAAATGGTCAAGGACAAAGGCTATCTTGCCTTTGTCAAATACCTTTTTTGCTCCAATCTCTTTAAAAGTCCGAATTGCTATGGGAGCCGTAATATCATTTGCCAGAATAAGATCTACTTCTACCTCTATTAATTCACCCGGGTATATCTTTCCTTTCTCCGAATGGGAAGCCAGTATTTTTTCGGTTATTGTCATTGCCATATAATTTTGTCTGTTATTAGTGGTTCAGTGATTAATTGTTAAAATTGTAACTGTTCACAGCTTTTTCAACCGTGAACCGATAACTGTAAACCGTGAACGGTTAATAAAAAATCAACCTTTTAAGGAAGTATCTTTTAGGTATTCGAGTTTATTTAGAGCGTTAATATAAGCCTTTGCGCTGGCTATAATAATATCCGTGTCCGCCCCATGACCGATAATCTCAATACCTTTTTCCCCTATTTTAACTGAAACCTCTCCCTGGGCATCTGTTCCTTCAGTAATAGCATTAACCTTATATTCAAGAAGTTTACTCCTTGTTTTTATCATGCTGGCAATTGTTTTAAAGGCAGCATCTACCGGCCCGTCTCCAAATCCGGCTTTCCGAATTTTCTTGCCGTTAATCTCCAATACAATTGTTGCCGTGGGAATGGAAACACTTCCACTTACCACATTAAGGTTAATCAGTTTATATCTTTGTTTTTCCAGGTCGGAGGTAATAATTACATCGGTAATTATTGCCTTTATATCTTCGTCATAAATTTCCTTTTTTTTATCTGCCAGCGCTTTAAAGAAATTAAATGCGTAGTTTAAATCCTCTTCACTCAGATCATAGCCTAAATTATTTAATCTTTCTTTAAAGGCGTGCCTTCCTGAATGTTTTCCAAGGACAAGTTTGTTTTTAGGAAGACCTATTGATTCAGGGGTTATTATTTCATAGGTTGTTTTTTCTTTAAGGACTCCATCTTGATGGATTCCTGATTCATGAGCAAAAGCGTTTGCGCCAACTATTGCCTTATTGGGTTGAACACCAATTCCTGTAATAGAAGTAAGAAGTCTGCTTGAAGGATAAAGATTGTGTGCTGCGACACCAGTATCTAACTTTAACAGCTTTTTCCTTGTACGTAAAATCATAACAATTTCTTCAAGGGAGGTGTTCCCCGCCCTTTCCCCAATGCCGTTTATAGTGCATTCCACCTGCCGCGCCCCATTTATTACCGCACTATAAGAGTTGGCTACAGCAAGACCAAGATCGTTATGACAGTGAACACTTATTATTGCCTTATTAATATTGGGTACATTTTCTTTAAGATACCGGATTAAATCACCAAATTCATTGGGAAGGGTGTACCCAACAGTATCAGGAACATTTATACTAACAGCGCCGGCATCAATAACCGCTTCAAATATTTGTGCAAGGTACTCCCTGCTGCTTCTTGTCGCATCCATAGCTGAAAATTCCACATCTTCCACATAGGATTTTGCCTGTTTTACCGCCTTCACAGCCATGTCAAGCACTTCTTCCTTTGATTTTCTGAGCTGATGTTTAAGGTGCAGGTCGGAGGTGGAAATAAATGTATGGATTCTTGGGCTTTTTCCATTCTTAACTGCTTCCCATGCCCGCTTTATGTCATCATTGCTTGTTCTTGCCAGGGCCGCAACCTGACATCTTTTTATATTTTCAGCTATTGTCTTTACCGCTTCAAAGTCTCCTTTTGATGCAATAGGATATCCGGCTTCAATAGTATCAACCCGTAAATTTTCAAGCTGTTTGGCCATTCTTATTTTTTCACTGACATGCATGCTGAATCCGGGAGATTGTTCACCATCCCTCAGTGTTGTATCGAATATCCTGATTTTTTCCACTTTTATATATCCTCTTCGGATTTTGAAATATAATCCCTTTGAAATCTAAAATTTTTTATACTGAAACCATCTTTTTTTTGCTTCAAATAAAAAAGATATAAAAAGCTAAATGGGCCCATTAGGGAATAAAAAAAGAAGGAAGAAAAAAGCATTATTTTATATTTGGCAACAATAAGAATGCATAAAAAAATAAGAATGATGAGTAAGTGGAAAGGCCTCCTTCCTTCAATACTTAACTGTTTTGCACTGATATATCTGAAGTTGCTGACCATAAGTAAAGCCAGAACAGGCATTAAAAAAAGAAAAATTGTGTAATTAGTTATTACATTGTTTATTATCAAGGGATCAAATAAAATTACGGTGCTGGCGACCATCCCCGCTGCCGCAGGTGTTGGTAATCCCTGAAAATATTTTTTCTCAACCGTATTTACCTGAATATTAAAGCGGGCAAGGCGCAGTGCGCTGCATACCACATAAAGAAACGCAACAAGCCAGCCCCATCTTCCAAAAGGTTTTAATACCCATATATATGTCAGAACTCCAGGTGCCAGACCAAAAGAGACAAGATCAGCGAGAGAATCGTATTCCAGACCAAATTTACTGGTGGTTTTAGTCATACGGGCAATTCTTCCATCCAGAAGATCAAAAAAAGAAGCCAGGATAATTGCATAGGCTGCTTTTACAACAAGCCCATTAAAGGATAGAATGATGGAAAAAAAGCCAAAAAACAGGTTAAAAGAAGTAAATAGGTTCGGAAGAAGATAAATTCCCTTCTTCATATTGTCTCTTCTTATTCTTTTCTTCCTGCTGGTAGAAGGCGCTTTTTGTTTTTTTAATCTTTTTTCCCAATCCAACTCATCATTCCCCTGAGGTCTTTTCCAACTTTTTCTATTAAATGTTCGGATTCTTTCTTTTTAAGGGCATTATATACCGGCCTTCCAGCCTGATTTTCTAAAATCCATTCTCTGGCAAATTTACCATTTTGAATGTCTTCCAGAACCCTTTTCATCTCCTTCCGTGTTTCGTCATTTATAATTCTCTTACCAACGGTAAGGTCTCCATATTCAGCAGTATCACTTACAGAATATCGCATATAACTTATTCCGCCTTCATAGAAAAGATCTACAATCAGCTTCAATTCATGTAAACATTCAAAAAAAGCTATTTCAGGCTGATAACCCGCTTCTACCAGGGTATCAAAACTTGCCTTCACAAGTT
>JAXHUS010000137.1:0-7638 GCA_034189305.1 Thermodesulfobacteriota bacterium
CATCAATTCAGCTTCAATTTCTAAGAGATCCCCAGGCTTTACCATACCCTTAAATTTAGCCTGATTAATTCTCGTTAAAAGAGGAGTGCCATAAGCAAGATCTCCGGTAATACCCGCAATTTTCGAAAACAGAATCGCCCCCGCCTGAAAAATGGATTCACAAACCAGCACTCCCGGCATGATTGGATTTCCAGGAAAATGTCCTTTAAAAAAGGGTTCTTCAGGATCTATTAATTTTGTTGTCTTTATCCTGGTATCAGACAGTTCTACTATTTTATCTACAAAGAGAAACGGCGGACGATGCGGAATAGCTTTTAATATCTCTTCCATTTTATAATCCTCCGGTCACTTCAATAACGGAACCGGTAATATATGATGCCTCTTTTGAAGCAAGGAAAAGAACACAGGGAGTGACTTCTTCAGTCTTACCAAATCTTTTTGCCGGAATTTGGGAAATGTAAGAAGTCCGTAGTTTTTCAGGAAGGTCTTGAATCAATTCGGTTTCAATAAATCCTGGAGAGACACAATTGACTGTAATACCACGGGTAGCAACTTCTTTGGATAGGGATCTGGTTAAACCGATCTGGCCTGCCTTTGAAGCGGAATAATTTGCCTGACCCTCAAAACCGTATTTTCCCATAGGAGAAGTAATATTAATAATCCTTCCATATCTTTTTCGCATTAAGATCATAACGGCAAACTTACACATATAAAAAATACCGGTAAGGTTTACCTTTATTACATTAGACCAGTCGGATTCTTTCATCATCGCTAGAATAGAATCTTTTCGGATACCTGCGTTATTTATCAGAATTTCAAAGCTTCCATATTCAGATTCTATATATTTGTAAAACCTTTCAACCTGTTCGTAATCAGATACGTCGAATTTCTGCATATCTATTCTGTCGGCAAAATCCCTGTTCTCTTTTTTAAATTGAGCGGCAGCCGCCTCATTAGCGCTGAAAGTAACGATAACTTTAGCCCCTGTTTTTAAAAAACTATCTGCAATACTTCTGCCTATCCCCCTTGTGCCACCGGTTACAATGACTGTCTGTCCTTTAAAGTCAAACATTTACTTCTCCTTGCATAAAAATCAGGACCTTAAATATTTATCAACGTTGTTTGCTGTTATCACACCGTAATTGGCTGCGCCAAGCCAGCCGGACATTATTATCCCCACCGACCCGGTATGGAAAATTCCCGGGAGTTCATTGGGTAAATCCATACTTATCTTCAATCCTTCAAATTTGGTCCCAAAGGAGGCCCCATTTAGATGAAGGGTATACCGCTTAAATGTTTTGGGAGTGGCAGCCTCAACCCAATCGACTTTTTTTCGAATTGCCGGAATATATTTCTCCAGGGCATCCAGGGTCGATTCCATTAATTCCTTTTTTGATTCGCTGTATTCATCCTGGGACAAATCGGCCCAGTCCTGATAATTGGCATTAGTGGAAGCAACAATGGAGTACATTCCGGAATCCGGTCTGGTACCGGGATAATAAACAGAAAATGTGCGGCTTGTGATATTTTTACTACAAAGTGCCCGGGAATCGAATCTTTCCGCTATGGAGGTAAAAAGCAGATCCCCAATATAATCAATCTTTTCTCCTTTTTTTATCCCTATATATACCTGGCAACTGCTGTTATTAAGCCTTACCTTTTTTACTTCCTCAATAAATTCTTCAGAAAAATGTTCGTCACCGATAAAATGATGAATGGTGGATTTTAAATTACCGTTAGAAACTACAGCCTTACTTTTGATTGTTTTTCCATTTGCAATCACTCCTACAGTTTTTTTATTTTCAACGACAATTTTTTCTACCAGGCACTTGGTCTGAATATCGACGTTATTCTTCTTAAGTTCGGCTTCCATTTCTTCAATCAGTTTGTCCGTCCCTCCCCCTTGAAATGTATAAACACCTTTACTCATAAAGTTGGAAAAGACTATCCCGTAACTTATGGCGGGATCATCCAGGGTCGAGCCGTTGGCATAAGTAATAGGTTCCATCAACAGACGGACAACATCATCGTGACCGGGGAAATACTTTTCAAAAAGCTCACCAGTGGTCATGCTCTGATCATCATAAAAATTCATTCCCCGGACAGTAGTAAAAAATTCATTAACGGTTTGTTGGGGAATCTTGAATTTCTCTGTCATGATACGGGTGAAATCATGGACATCAAAGGTAGTTGAAAAGGAAAACCGGGGATTATCAAACCGAATCCCTTTGAGTTGAACAATGGAGCTTGCAATTTCCGGGGTCCAGTATTTACGACAGGTTTTAATCATGCCCACGGGAAATCCGTGCAGAGAGATATCAAATGTATGTCCACCCTTCCTCTTAAACCAGGTAGCCAGTCCACCCAATTTGTTATGCTGTTCTATGAGTAAAACCGAATGACCAAATTTAGCCAGCATATTTGCACATGTCAACCCACCCAATCCACTGCCGATAACAATAACATCATACTTTGATTTTATCTTTTTAACTGAGTTGTCAGCCACCGGTTTCCTCCTTTTTGAATTCCATAAATTTATGCATTAAATTCTGTCAACTCATAACTCTATAGTTCCTCAATTCCTCAACTGTTTTTCAGAACATGAAGATTTGCCATAGAAATACCACTGAGCATTGCTCCGACAATCCCCAGGAATCCCTGATCTGTTCCGCAAATAAACAGATTATCCAGATGGGTCCTTCCATTTCTAATTTTATCCGGTGTGCCATAAGGCGCTCCATTAAGATGCCCGGTATATTTATAAATTGTTTTTGGGGTGAATATATCGGTAAATACAATTGAATCGGAAAAATCCGGTACAAACTTTACGACCTCTTTAAGGGCGGATTCCAGACATATAGTCTTTTGGGATTTATATTCTTCATCTGTAAGCCTGTTCCATAATTGGAAGTTTGCCTGATTTGTTATTCTTATAATGCCGTAAGACAGTGGCTTTTTAAATTGAAAGTTGTTGGGACAGCAGATAACCCCGCTTGAAGTATCAATAAAATCATTAGGTTTTTGATAAGCGAATTTGTCTGAACTGTTATAAAAGGTTATGGTTGTGGTATAATCCATTTCAGATGGTTCTTTAGCTAAAATGAAAATGAATTCTATAAATGAAAGCTTGCCCTGCCTGGCCTTACATCCTCCGGGAAAAGGAGATGATAAAAGTTGCATGGTTTCAATATAACCAGCGGAAGATATTATTTTGTCGGCGGTTAACACTTCATTATCTTCCAGCATAACCGATTTTATTTTATCGTTTGTTATGTTTAGCTTTTCTACTCCACATTTTGTCCGCAGTTCGCCTCCATATTCCTTATACTTTTTTACCAGTACATCAATAATCTGTCTAACCCCGGCATAGGGTCTGGCAAAGCCTTCACAGAAGATGCTTTTGAACATGATAACAAATTGGGCAAAATCCATATCCTTTTCCTGGGCACTTCCATAATAAGAAAGGGGACAGAAAATCATCTCAATAAGAAGCGGGTCAGAAATGAAAGAATCTACAACCCTGCGTGCTGAAATAGGTTTTGCATCAAGGGATAGTTCATTATATTCTGTTATAGCCTTCAATAACCTGCGAAAGTTGTCTGTTTGATATGGAAAGTTATCCCCAACCTCCTGAATGAAAAAGTCAAAGTCATTTGTAAATCTTAAACTCTTTTCCGGGAATTTAATTGTTGACATAATTTGCTGGTGCAGGTCAAAATCCTCAATTTTCAGCCGAAGCTGTCTTAGCAGCTTTGGGAGTGGAGCTAATTTAATCTCTCTGGGAACATAATTGGTTACGGCATGAAGACCAACATCAAAGTTATACCCATTAATACTATAGAATGAGTTTAATCCACCGACCCTATAATGTTTCTCAAGGATACAGACCTTTTTTTTAAAATAGGCCAGCCTGATCCCGGCAGCAAGACCGGACATTCCAGCACCAATGATTAGACAATCGTAATGCATAAGCCAGCCTTTAAAAATCTAAATATGCTTCATTAGTGGCTCAAGATAATCCACCGAACTGTCAAGGGACGATAATTTCATATAATCGTCTTCAGGTACTTCAATACCATAATTCTTTCGCAACTCCATAATGATATCTAAAAAATCCATAGAATCCATTTCAACTTGATCCCGGATACGAACATCACTTTTTAAATTGCTCAAATCTTCATCCGGTAGAATCTGTTCAATAATCTCGAGAATTTTAGCCCGAATTTCATCTCTTGTCATACATATTCCTCCTTAGTTCAGAAAATGGTTAAAACTTTGCCGCAGAAAATTATTTCTTTCAGGCCGTTGACCACAAAAAATCATCTAGCCGTCATTAAAATGTTTTGGTTGGAGCAAAAAAGGATCTGTAAACAGCCTGCTTTAAGTTAATATACAGAATTTTAAGAACATATAATCTCAATAACGTTCATTATTTAATAAACTTTTTTGCAATAACCACCGAATTGATTCCCAGCATTCCAAATGAATTGTTTAGTATATAATCAACCTTGTCGACTTTTTTAGGTTTGTTAATTACAAGATTTTTGAATGAACATTCAGGATCCAGGTTGTCTATATTTAACGTAGGATGAACAATATGATCTTCAAAAGACGGCAAGTTTCCCGCTAATTCCAGAGCGCCTACAGCCCCCATAGCATGGCCTATATAACTTTTTGTATTGTTGACATATATATTCGCATCATTTCCAAAGACTTCCCTGATAGCCATGCACTCCTGAAGATCTCCCTCTCGGGTTCCCGTTGCATGGGTACTGACAATATCAATTTCTTTCGGAGATATAGCCGCCCTTTTAAGGGCGAGCCTCATGCATTCAGCCTGCCTTTTTGCATCTGGAAGGACAAAATCAAAAGCATCCGAATTTATCGCATATCCGATAATTTCTCCGTAAATCTTAGCGTCTCTCTTAAGGGCGTCACTCAGTCTTTCAAGGGTGAAAACACAGCCCCCTTCAGAACAAACAACACCATTCCGGTCTCTATCAAAAGGACGGCACGCCTTTTCAGGGTTATTATGAGATGCCAGGGCACCTTCATTCATAAAGGCAGCAAAAACCCCAAAGCCATGTATCACCTCTGAAACGCCTCCAACCAGAGCCAGATCCACTTCGCCTAAATGCAGCATCTGTAATCCCTGGATAATTCCAATATTCCCCGCAGCACATGCAGCTCCCAGCGTATAATGCGGACCTGTAATGCCCATATTCAATGTAACTTCACCCGCCGGATTATTGGAGACACTTCTTGGGTTATGATGATGGGACCAACATTTTACATCATAGTTATATTTCTTTAATTCATATATTTCCTTTTCCGTTTCTACATTCCCATGCTCTGTTATGCCAAGATATATTCCAATCCTTGATTTATCAAAGGATAAAAAATCTATCTTAGAATCAGCAATTGCTTCCTGAGCACAATAGATAGATATTGACCCCGCCCGGGTCCCACGCCGTAATTCCTTCTTTTTCTGATACCTTAGGGGGTCAAAATGGCACACACCGGCTATAACTTCACCCATATAGTGAACATCAATCTTTTCTATTATGGATTTCCCATCAAGCAAATTTTGCCTGAATTCTGTCAGATTATCCCCGTTCGGCGCTGTAAGACCAATCCCCGTTATTACAATCCTTTTATCATTATTCATTTTTGTTTTTATAAAATCGTATCAACTATTATTTTATTATAAAAATAAACCCTATGAGCTTCTTTAAAATGGAAATTCTTATCATAATATTGAGCCTTTTACAATAAAAAAATCAAAAATAAAGATTAATCAAGATGCTGTGAATATAATTTTAACGCAGATTTTTAATGGAAGCGCTATATAGTTTACATTTTTAATACTTTCTAATTGGGCAATAATTATCAACGTACTTTGCTGGTGCAAACTATTTTGTGCCCTGGGTAATAATCTATTGTTAACTTTCTATAAAAATAGAGAATTCAGAGGTCAGAACAAAGCGTTTATAAAATAGATTTTTCTGATCCCCCTGAATTCTGTATTATGGCTTCCGTATTCTTTTTCATATCTGGTTGTGGCCGTAGATCATATAGGTTATTAACAAATATTCATCCTGTTCTGATATTCAAATATAAAATTGATTAAAATTGCCTTGACCTTATTTTAAAGATATTAGATTATTCTTTGTTAAATGCTTAAAGGAATAGCTCTATTAATATAAATTAAATGCCTAAAAGTGAGCTACAGTAAAGTGCCTGAAGTTATTATTTAAAATGAAAATTCCTATGCTATCAAGTTCAATGGTCAAAATTAATAGTGTCCATTGCTTATTGCATATAGTTTGTCGTATTTAATTTAAATGTACAGGAATTTCCTTTTACTATCTTGTAAATATTCTTCAAAGGGTTAGGGTTGCGCAGCTCGTTTTGGTACTCAGGTTTATTCAACAGCAGGCTTAAGCCTGCTGTAATTGAGGAATGACATAACCGATAGACCCTGGACATTAACTTGAAGAATAGCATTTTAATTATTTATAAGCGTAGATTTAAAAATACATAATATATATGAATAATCCCTTTGAAATAAAATATCTTAACAGGTAAAATGAAGGAAAGAGAGGAGTGAGTGGAAAATGGATGATAAAGAAATCTTTTTAAAGGTAAAAGAAGGTATCGTCGAGGCCCTTGGAGTAGATGAGGAGGAAGTTATTCCAAATGCAGTGCTTTTCGATGACTTAGGAGCGGAATCCATAGATCTTCTGGATATAATTTTCCGAATAGAAAAGACTTTCGGGATTCAAATACCAAGGGGGGGAATTCAGGATGAAGTTCTGAAATCCGGGAAGGGATTGAAAGAAGAAGATCTTGCGGTTGACGGCGTATTAACTCCACTGGGAATAAAGAAATTAAAAGAAGATATGCCGGAAGTAGACCCTGAAAGAATAACAGAAGGTTTTAGATCTGAGGATATACCAACTCTTTTCACCGTCCAGACTTTTGTTAACCTGGTAAAAAAGCATATGGCAAAGGGTTAGAGTAATCCGAGTGCCTTATATATAGAGATTGGACTTTAAATAAAAGTTCAGTAAAAATAAGATGAGATTCCTGCTTGTAGATAGAATTTTGGAATATGAGCCAGGGAAGGCAATCCAGGGAATAAAGAATGTTACTATGAGTGATGATTTCCTTGAGGATCATTTCCCGAGATTTCCGGTTATGCCGGGAGTTTTACAACTTGAAGCATTGGTTCAACTTGCCTCATGGCTTGTATGGATAACTAAAGACCGGAAATTTAAAGGTATTTTAAAACAATTTGGAGTTATAAAGTTTAAAGATATTATAAAACCCGGCGATCAGCTTATTTTAGATGTCACATTTAGCAAAGTAGAAAAAGAGGAATTAATTTTTTCCGGTTCGGTACGAGTGGGGGGGGAAGTTAAAACCACTTTAAAAGATGGGGTGTTAAACTTTATTCCCCTGGAAGAGATAGAGGATTCTGAAAATACAAAAGAATTTTTTGAATATATAACAGGAAAAAAGCCGAAAGGTATTTTGGATTAATTGATTTTACAGTAAATGCGATTTCTTTTTTTTGATAGAATTATTGAGTTTGAACCGGGAAAAAGGGCAAAGGGAATAAAGAATATTTCCTTA
>JAXHUS010000138.1:0-9771 GCA_034189305.1 Thermodesulfobacteriota bacterium
AGAGATAAAAGCCCTTATCCAGAAATTGTAGAAAATACTCCTATATCATTAAATGTCAAAAAATTTATAAACTACTATAAATAAAGAATTTTATTTTTCAGAGTTAAGATTATAGTCATTTAAATCAATATAATCCTTGTCAATAATTTTCTATTAACAATTCAAAATAAGCGCGGTCATAAGAACATACGGGACAGGTCATGGGAGCCTCGTTACCTTCGTTGATATAGCCGCACAAACGGCATTTCCATTCAACTAACTTATCTTTTTTAAAGACTCTTCCTTCTTTTACGTTATTCAGAAGGGCAAGGTATCGTTTTTCATGCCAGGCTTCTATAAAGGCAATATATCTTAACATCTCGGCAATTTCGTTAAAACCTTCCTCCTCAGCCATCCCGGCAAATTCGGGATACATTACAGTCTGTTCATAATGTTCACCGGCAACGGCTGTTTCCAGGTTAGAAGCAGTATCGCCAACAATATTAACAGGCAGAACGCCGGCAATTTCTACTTCTCGTGTCCGGATAAATTTAAGCTCCTGTCTTGCATGTTCTTTTTCGTGGTCAGCCGTTTCCGCAAAAATTGCGGCAATCTGTTCATAGCCCTCCTCTTTAGCTTGAGATGCAAAATAGGTATATAAATTCCTGTTCAAAGACTCGCCAGCATAAGCCAACAATAAATTTTTTTCAGTTTTTGATCCTTTTAATTCCATAGATAAATCCTCCCAATAAAATTATTTAAAGTCATTCTATTTTTAATATAAATAATTTTCATTCACAAATAAAGGATTCTCTGAAACTAAGGAAACTCTGAAAAAAGCAAAAAAATCTAAAATTGCTGTAAACTTCAGTTTAAATGTTGAAATTAATTGAAAAATTGAATTTAATATTACGATTGTAGAATAGGATCTTGTTAAAAAAATTGTATAAAAAATCGGAAATTTTAAAATCACTCGTTCCTGAAAGGATACCTGGTTTTGCCGCACACCTCTATGATAAAATAGCCAGGATTTCCATTACAAATTACTATATAAAAATGGCAGAAAGAATTACATCTCACCTGGACAGGGGAATATTCCTTGATATAGGAACCGGCCCCGCTTATCTTCCTATTGAGATAGTAAAAAGAAGTAAGGATATAAGGATTGATGGAATTGATCTTACAAAAAAGATGATAAAAATTGCGGAAAAGAATGTTAAAGAGTCCGGTTTTACCCACAGGATAAACTGTTTTGTTGCCGACGGCAATAGACTTAACGGTTTTAAAGACAATTACTATGATATGGTTATCAGCACAGGTGCACTTCATAGCTGGAAAAATCCCGTCAGGGTAATAGACGAATGTTACAGGGTATTAAAACCTGGAAGGGAATCCTGGATATTTGATCCTGCCGAGGTTGGTTCCGAAGAAAAAGTTAAAGCATTTAAAGGATTGGATATGGTAGTATATAAACTTTTATCTATAATTCCCAGAGCGGTAATACCTGTAACTTATACAGATACTGAAATAAGGGAGATAATAAAGAATACCCGGTTTAATAACTATGACATTAAAGAAGAAAAACATTCTATAGAGATTAAGTTAAAAAAGGCATAATAAGTTCCCTATAGAAAAAGGCCGAAGGGAAGGGATTAATAAAATTCCCCCTTATCAATATAAATAATGATATTTTAACTCAGGAATATAAAAAGATGGACACATTAAATTTTCCTCAAATTACTTCAAAGATAGTTAAATGGATTAAAGAAGAAGTGAAAGAATCTCAAAGTGAAGGGTTGGTTTTTGGTTTAAGCGGAGGAATCGATTCATCAATAGTGGCGGTTATATGTCAAAAAGCCATGAAAAATAATGTCCTTGGGCTTGTTATGCCGTGCCACAGCCTTAAAGAGGACAGGGACCATGCAATGTTGGTTATAAACAAGTTTAATATACCCTTTAAGGAGATAACACTTGATCATATACTAGATATAATAAAAAAGGCGTTCCCCCTGTTTAACGAAAAAATTGCGGAAAATAATTTAAAACCAAGGCTCAGGATGCTCACTCTATATTACTTTGCAAACGGTTTCAATTATTTGGTTGCCGGAACCGGTAACAAGAGTGAAATACAAACGGGTTACTTTACAAAATATGGAGATGGAGGTGCTGATATTTTACCCTTAGCAGGACTTTATAAAACACAAATAAAGGAATTTGCCCGAACTCTGGACATTCCGGAAGAAATTATAGAAAAACCGCCAAGTGCCGGTTTGTGGGAAGGACAGACCGATGAAGGAGAACTTGGCCTTAGTTATGAAGAACTTGATAATATTCTTTTTGCCATGGAAACAGGAACATCTTCCCATTTGCCGCCCGAGAAGATCGAAAAAGTTAAAAGTCTCATTAAAAATTCAGAACATAAAAGGAATCCAATACCTAAATTTATCCTTTAAATGTGATGTTATGTCTAAAAAACATTTGATTCTTGTTGATGCAAGCGCTTATATTTACCGGGCTTTTTTTGCCCTTCCATCATTATCCAATTCAAAAGGATTCCCCACAGGCGCTATCTTTGGCTTTACCACAATGCTTTTAAAACTATTACAGGATTTTAGCCCGGATTATTTAGGTATGATTTTTGATTCTAAAGGCCCTACGTTTCGTAATGAGATATACCGGGATTATAAGGCAAACAGACCGAAGATGCCGGATCCTTTAATCCAGCAAATCCCATATATACATAAAATAACAGAGGGGCTTAACCTTTCAAGTCTTCAAATGTCCGGATACGAGGCAGATGATATTATAGCAACCGTAACAGATAAAGCCAAAAAAAGTGGGATGAAGGTGACAATTATTTCAGGGGATAAGGATCTTTTCCAGATTATTGATGAGGATGTATTAGTTGCCGACACAATGAAAGATAGTACTTTTGGAATATCCGAGGTAAAAGATCGCTTTGGTGTCATGCCTTTCCAGATAGTAGACGTCATGGCCCTGTCAGGAGACAGTACTGACAATATCCCGGGAGTGCCCGGAGTCGGAATAAAAACCGCCTCTAAATTGATAAAGGAGTTCGAAACCCTGGAAAACCTTTTTAAAAATCTGGATTCAGTAAAAAACAGAAAGTTAAAAGAAAATCTAATAAAAAATAGAGAGAAAGCAATTTTAAGTAAAAAATTGGTTGCTTTACATTATAATGTCCCCATTGAATTTGATTTTCAGGATTTTAGCATAAAGGAATTTAATTTAAAAGAGATAGAAAGGTTATTTACGGAACTTGAATTCATGAGTCTCCTTAGGGATTTTGTTCCAAAAGAACAACCCTCCTTTAAAGATTATACACCAATTTTTAAGAGGGAAGAATTTTTAGAGATTCTACATAAACTTGAAGGAAATTCTATTTTCTCAATAGACCTGGAAACCACGTCAAAAGATCCGATGCAGGCTGAAATAGTAGGGATTTCTCTTGCATGGGAGGAAGACAGGGCATATTATATACCCTTTGGTCATGATTATTCAGGAGCGCCGGAACAATTAGAATTTGAATGGGTTTCAAGCAAACTCAAGCCTTTGCTTGAAAGCAACGGGATAAAAAAGGTGGGGCAGAATATAAAATTTGACTATATTGTTCTTTGGCGAAAAGGGATAGAGATAAAGAATATATTTTTTGATACTATTGTTGCATCATACCTTCTAAATCCGTCCAAATATAACCACAGTCTTGATAATATTGCCCTCGATTATCTGGGATACCGGATGATTTCTTATAAAGAAATAACCAAAGACGGAAAAAAGACGCTTCCCTTTAATAAAGTTGATATAAGCGCTGCAGCCCGATATAGCTGTGAAGATGCCGACATTACCTTTATCTTATATAAAAAGCTGTCTCCTAAAATATCCCGGGAGGACCTTTCTCCCTTATTTTATGAAGTCGAGCTTCCCTTAATTGAGGTTTTATCCCAGATGGAGATTAAGGGTGTAAAAATTGATACAGGAATTCTTAAAAAGATGTCGACAAATATTGATGCTAAACTAAAAGAGCTTGAGGGTAACATTTATAATCAAGCAGGCGGAACATTTAATATAAATTCTCCACAGCAGTTAGGGAAAGTCCTCTTTGAAGAATTGAAGCTACCGGTAATTAAAAAAACCAAAACAGGGTATTCCACAGATATGGGGGTGTTAAGTAAATTAAGCATAACCTATGAGCTTCCGGCCCTTATTTTAGAATATCGGAGTCTGTCTAAATTAAAATCCACCTATATAGATTCTTTGCCCAATTTAGTAAATCCAGAAACAGGAAGAATTCATACATCTTATAATCAGACTGTTACTGCAACAGGCAGACTTAGCAGCAGTGATCCTAATTTGCAGAATATACCTATTCGGACACCCATCGGGAAGATGATTAGAACTGCATTTATTACAGAAGATGGTTACCTGATTCTATCTGCCGATTATTCCCAGATTGAGCTGCGAATTACATCCCATTTTGCAGAAGATGAATTGCTGATTCATGCCTTTGCAGAAGGTGAAGACATACACACTCAAACAGCGGCTGAAGTATTCGACCTGACCCCGGAAAATGTTACCGACGAAATTAGGCGCAGGGCAAAGGCAATTAATTTCGGCATAATATATGGAATGGGCGCCTATGGCCTTTCCCAGGAGCTTGGAATCTCAGTAAATCAGGCAAAAGAATATATTGATAGTTACTTTAATAAATATAGCGGCGTTAAAAAATTTATTAACATGCTGATAGAGAAAGCAAAAGAAAAAGGGTATGTTACTACACTATTGGGACGAAGAAGATATTTAAAGGAGATACATAGTCCTGACAAAAACCTAAGACAATTTGCCGAAAGAACCGCTATAAATACAGTAATTCAGGGCACTGCCGCAGACCTTATTAAGGTTGCCATGATAAATATTCATCTCAAATTAAATGAACGGTTTTTAAAGAGTCGAATGATTATTCAGGTGCATGATGAATTGGTTTTTGAGGTTGCAGAAAATGAACTTGATGAGGTTAAAAAAATTGTAAAAAATGAAATGGAGGGGGCACTAAAACTTAAAACACCTTTAAAAGTAGATTTAAAGGCTGGCAAACACTGGGGAGAGGTTTGATAATATGTTTAAGATTTTTCACGTACTTTATATAATTTTATTTCTTTTAGTATCGAATATTTATCCACAGGAAAAAGAGTCTTTCCCGATTTTTTATATAGATACTACGAAATATGTATTTCCTCCCATTTATGAAGGCACTGACTTAACCCATACCTTCAAGACAAAAAATATGGGAAATAAAACCCTGATATTACATAAATTAAATCCTGGGTGAGGATGCACTGTAGCCGAATATGATCGGACAATTGCTCCTGGTCAGGAGGGAAAGATAACAGTAAAAATCAAGACAAAAAATTTTAGTAGTAAATTTTCCAAAACTATATATGTATATACTAATGATCCTGACAGAGAAGAGGTTAAGATATTTATTTCAGGAAAAATTATTCCCTATATTATTGTAAAGCCAGGCCCAAGAATGTTTTTGAATGGTTTTTTACGTGAACCGGTAAAGGGGAAGGTTACATTAACGGCAAATATAAAACAGCCCTTAGTTATAAATGAGATAAAATCATACCTAAAAGAAAAGATTACCTATAAGCTTACGACTTTGGAAAAGGACAGAAAATATGAGATAGAAATTATAAATAATGTGGATGTTCCGGGTCGTTATTATGGAAATTTCGACATTTATACCAACTATGAAAAATCACCAAAAATAAGAATTTTTATCAGCGGCAATATTAAAGGGGAAGTAAATGCTTTGCCCTCATATGTTTATTTCGGAACGATTAAAACAGAAAGTATGCAAAAGCCGCAAAAGAAAAGACAGATAAGAATCAAAAGCGTTAGGGGATTAGAAGAGCTAATTATAAAAGAGGTAATTTGTAATGTAAGCTTTATTAAAACGAAATTAATTAAAGGAGATGATGGTAATTATAAACTTATACTTGAACTCAAAAGGGATGAGTTGATAAAAGGTAAATTCCGTGGGGAAATTATAGTAAAAACTAATAATAAAATAAGTCCGGAAGTTATAATTAAAATATCCGGGGAAATTATCTAATAATAGCGAGCTAAAAAGCTTATGGGTAGCAGTATGGAATTTGAATTTTAATTGAATTTTTAATCTAATAAGGATAAAATATACTGTAATTTTTTTATCTAAAAGGAGAAAAAAATGTCCAGATTTATTGAATGTACTTATAGTGAAAGCCCGGAATGTATTTACTATGAAAAAATAAATACAATATTACAGGATACTCAAGGCACATTAAATCTTAGTAATATTGATGAAAAATTTTGCAGTTCCTGCGACAAATTTACTCCTAAATAAGAATTTCTAACCAAGAATAATTATAATTAAATAAACTGTATTTCAAAATGGCGAAACAAAAAACAGTTGTAACGAGTGCCCTACCGTATGCTAATGGGCCGATACATCTTGGTCATCTGATAGAATATATTCAGACGGATATCTATGTACGATTTCTTAGACTGACTGGTGGAGATGTTATCTATTGTTGTGCCGACGACACCCATGGAACCCCTATCGAAATAAGTTCCTTAAAAGAAGGGATTTCTCCTGAGGAACTTATAAAAAGATATTATAACGAACATATTGAGGATTTTAAGGATTTCCACATTAAATTTGATTCATATTATTCAACCAATTCACCGGAAAATAAGTACTTTAGTGATCTCATTTTCACAAAACTTAAAGAAAACGGTGATATTATAGAAAAAGAGGTTAAGCTCACATATTGTGAACATTGTAAAAGATTTCTCCCTGATCGCTATATTAAAGGAATTTGTCCCCGGTGCAAGTCAGAGAATCAGTATGGAGATAACTGTGAGAAATGTAATTCAACATATAATCCCATCGATCTGATTAAGCCGTGTTGTGTCATATGTATGTCCCCCCCCACCTTAAAAGAGGTTAAGCATTATTTTTTTGCATTAAAAAGATATGAAGATAAGCTTTATAAATGGCTTACACAAAATAAAAGGCTTCAGAAGGAGATAACCAATTATGTTATAAACTGGATTAAGGATGGTTTAAGGGATTGGGACATAACAAGAGACCCCCCTTATTTTGGATTTAAAATCAAAGGGGAGGTGGATAAATATTATTATGTCTGGTTAGATGCTCCAATTGGATATATAGCAAGTACGAAAAAATATTGCCAGGATACAGGGGATGATTTTGATTCATACTGGTTACAGGAAAATGGAAGGATAATCCATTTTATAGGTAAAGATATTATATATTTTCATTTTCTGTTCTGGCCGGCTATGCTTATGGGTAGTGGATTTAATCTCCCTGAAAATATCTTTGTCCATGGCTTTCTAACCATTAATAAAGAAAAAATGAGTAAATCCAGAGGGACGTTTATTACCGCAAGGGAGTATCTTGAAAAATTTGATCCGAATTATCTCCGTTTTTATTATGCCTCAAATATTTCCAGAAGCATATCCGATATTGACTTTGACTTATATGATTTTAGAGATAAAATAAACAGTCACTTGATTGGAAATTTTTGTAACCTGGCATATCGTAGCCTTTCCTTCCTTAAAAAAAATCTTGAGGGGAAGATAGGAAGGATCTCACCATATCCCTATGATGAAATTATTAAAGCAAAAATCACAAAGATCAAAGACCTTTACGCCCAATGTGAATTTCGTTCCGTTATCAAAGAAATAATGGAGATTGGTGATATTGGAAATAAATTTCTTCAGGAATCCGAACCCTGGAAAGTAATAAAAAAAGATAAAGAAAAAGCAAGGGAAATACTATCATATTGTATAAAATTAGTATTTCAGCTATGCATATTATTAAGGCCTATAATACCTGAACTATGTGGAAAACTTGAAAGACAATTAAATTTTGGTAATCTTATCTGGTCAGATTTAGAAAGGAGTCTTACGGGTCACGAAATTAAAGAGCCCCACCCTTTAATTTCAAGAATTGAGAAGGTTGAATTAATAAAGGAGGATCCTTTCTCTTCCCTTGATTTAAGGGTCGCAGAAATAATAGAGGCTCGGCCCCATATCAATGCTGATAAATTAATAGTTCTAAAGGTTAATGCAGGAGAAGGGGGGGTTAGACAAATTGTTGCGGGTATAAGGGGGTATTATTCAGTAAAAGAGTTGGAGAAAAAAAAGATAATAATTTTAGCTAACTTAAAATCTACCAAAATTAGAGGAGTAAAAAGCGAAGGGATGCTTCTTGCTGTTAATAACCAGGAGGATTTAGGCATTCTAAGTACAAAGGCCGTTATAGGTAGCCGGATAGAAGTTGCCGGTATAAAATATGACGGTACTTCCAGAATTCATGCACAGCAATTTCAGAAAATAAATATTCTTGCTAAAGAAGGGAAGGTTTATTATAAAGATAAAAGCCTGCTTGCAGATAATGAAGATATTTTCGTTGAAAAAAATATTGAAGGGATCGTAAAATAAACATTATTTTTTAGTTTTTTCTTCCTTCAGCCATTCATATTTTTTTTCTTGAGGAAGAGCCGCTGAAACTAAATTTAAGTATTTTTCTTCTAATTTTCCGTTTGAAATAAAATTTATTACCCCTGCTGAAAATCCATATTGATTTATTATATTTATTGAAATTTTAGCATTAACATATATTTTTGTCCTGTTTTCATCAAGACTCAGGAGCCCCATATTAACTATTGCCGTACCTCCAGTGGCGCCAATGGCATTCCCTATTATATACTTATTTGATTCTCTCTCTGTAATATGATATTTTATTATAATAATACCGCTTTCCATGTCTGTAAAAGTTATTATTTCGCCTTCCTCTAAAAGTCCCTGTATAATTATATTCCATAACTTTCCCTTTGGGACATTAAATATCCTCTGTCTCTCTATTGGTTTCTTTAGGTAAGAAGGAGGATGCACTGCACATCCTAAAAAAAGCAATAACATAATGGTTATGGAATATGCTTTTTTCAATTTGTTTCCTTATTCTCCATAAGTTTATCTATCACTTTTTCTATGTTGGCAATCCTTTTGTCAAAAGGAGGGTGAGTACGGAGATAATTTTCAAAGACATTAACTTTTTTACGATATTTTTTATCTTCTTCCTCCATTTTTTTAAAAAGGTTAATTAATTGCCCGGGGTCGTAGCCAGCGTTAAATGCATAAACAGTTCCGTTAGTATCTGCCTCTTTTTCATAGCCTCTGCTATACCCTTTCATTCCTAAAAACGTTATGAAGTCTGTCGCAATAAAGGCTATGGCAGGGCCTCCCACAATAATTGTGCCGAGCTTTAAGAAATTGATACCCCTATTTGCCCAGATTATGGTCTGTAATTGCTCTACCGAATGATTTAAGGCTATATGAGCAATTTCATGTCCTAAAACACAAGCCAGTTCGTCAATATTTTCTATCCTGTCCAGAAATCCTGTGGTAATATAAATAAATCCTCCCGGAACCGCAAAGGCATTGACTTCATTTGTATACAGAATCTGAAATTTGAACTTAAGCTCTTTTCTCTCCGAATGATTTACAATTTGGTTGCCAATTTCTGAAATCTTTTTTTGTAAACCTACATCCTTGAACAAAACATATTCTCGTCTAATTTCCTCATCAATTGCCCTTCCCCATCCAACTTCCTGTTCAAGGGTCAAGAACTTACCATCTTCCTGTGATTCATCTCTTTTATATGAATGAGAGGATGAGCAGGCAAAAAGATGAAGAAAGAAG
>JAXHUS010000139.1:0-3481 GCA_034189305.1 Thermodesulfobacteriota bacterium
GGGAAGTATTTCTAAGTTTGAAATACTTCCCCTGCAACCTCCGTTGGATTTGAATATTACCGAATATTTTCAGGAGATTATGGAGACCGGCTTACAATTGATTTTCAATTCAGACTTGCCAATTCTCACAAAATAAAGCCCTATCGTGATGCATATGCCAATTACAATCTTAACTTTGATTTTGATTCAGAAAAATTTGAACATATATTAACCGGTAATTTGACTTTTATACCAGAAATCCACAATGCATACGCAAATTTCAGGCTGCCTTCCCGGGGACAGTATTTAAAAGTTGGTCATTTTGATATTCCATTTGGTCTGGAGCCTCTTATAGATACTCATCCCACCCTGTTTCAGACCCAGGCCTTAAAAAATATCGGATTTAAAAGGGACTGGGGGGCATCCTTAAATGGATCTTTCCCCCTGTTTGATTATGAACTGTCGGCAACTATCGGTAGCGGCGATGCCGCAAAGATATGGAGAAAAGACGGCAGCCATTTGTTAGCCGGAAGAATTGGTACACCACATGAAAATTTTCAATATGGCTTTTCATTCCTTTATGGAGAAGTCCTTCAGGCCCTTTATGACGATTTCCTGTCCAATAAAACCGTATTAAGAAAGAGGATAGGATTTGATGGTCAGTATAAATACAAATCCTACCTTATAAAAGGAGAAGTTTCATATGGTCGCGATGAGGACAGGGATGTTCTGGGAAGCTTTCTGGAGGTGGATTACACTTTTCCATCCTTACAGAATTTAGAATTAGGATCCCAGCTTAAATATTTTATAAATGAGCTTGGTAAAGATAAATCCGATGATACAGTCCTTACTTTGGGAGCTTCCTATAAAATTAATGAAGCCATAACTTTACGCACTATGTGGGCACACGATATAAATCTCAGATATGGTATGGAAGACAATGTAATCACTTTCCAGATATATTATTATTCCCTATGAATGAAACTAAATGAATATTGTTGAAACACTGGGTCTGGCCAAAACATATAAAAAGGGACATGAAAAAATATTTGCCATAAACGGAATTGATCTGACCTTTGAGCGAGGGGAATTTTTAAGTATTGTAGGGCCGTCCGGTTCGGGTAAAACCACCCTTTTAAATCTTATAGGTTGTCTTGATGCACCAACTTCAGGATCAATAAGGCTTGAAGGAGTGGATGTAAGCTCTCTGAATGAGAATCAATTAAAAAAGATAAGACAGAATTCCTTGGGATTTGTCTTTCAGCACTTTTCACTTATTCCCACTTTAACGGTTCTGGAAAATATAGAGTTGCCTTTATTATTTAGTAAAAGGAAGGCTGAAAAAGTCCGGATAGAATCAATCCTTAAAATAATCGGTCTTATGAATAGAAAAGATCATCTTCCCCAGCAACTTAGTTCCGGAGAGATGCAAAGAGTTGCAATAGGCAGGGCTATGGTAAATAAACCAAAGATTATACTGGCGGATGAGCCTACCGGAAACCTGGATTCCATTACTGCCGGATCAATTTATAATCTGTTTAAAGATTTAAATCAAGAAGGATTAACCATAATAGTTGTTACCCATAATCTGGAACTTGCCGGAAAAACAGATAGGATTATCCAGCTTAAAGATGGGAGAATAGTGTCAGAGGAACCATAATGATTCAAATTTCAATTATGGTATTCAGGTTTTTTTGTTATTTTTATGTGATATTAATCTTCCTTCCTGTAGAAATTTCCATGGCTGCAATGGGATGTACCTTAAGAAATCCTGACCGTGATATCAGAAGGTTTTTCCCATCATATACCGGTTACAAAACATCCTTTCTTACCATATGGGAGATAGGCGGAGTGCAACTTTTTAAGGAAATCGAACAAAAACTGGGTGACAGGTTTGAGCCTGTTTATGAAACTATTGATGTTCCATATGCCTGTTATACAATTTTTCAAAAAAAGGAGATAATGGGTTATATGCATGGGGTTAACCAGAAGGGAGAATTCGGAGGGATGCAGCTCATTCTTGCAACAGACGGGAAAGGCAAGATTCTCAATTTTTATTATCAGAGTCTTACAGGTCCGGATCGTAAGTTATTTAAGGATAAAAAATTTACGGAACTATTTAAAGGATTGACCATGTCCGACTTCTATCTGTATGACCCGGTTAAAGGTAAGGCGACGGATATTAAGAATCCTTTAACCCGTATAAAAAATCCGGGCAAAAGAAATGATATAGATTTTAAGGCCACCTTAAGGGGTTTAAAAAAAAATCTTATCATTTTTGATATATTATTCTCAAAAAAGAAACAAAATTGACTGGTTCAAGAAATTACACGATACTGGCTTATAAAAATCTAAAGAGAAGGCCAATACGGACTGTGCTCACAGGGTTGGCAATTGCCATGTCGGTTGCGGTGATGGTTACTATCCTTGGCCTTGGTATTGGATACAGGAAAGCTTTAATTGCTGAAATAGAAAGAAGCGGGTATCAAGTACTGGTAACGGCAAAGGGGTGTCCTTATGAGGCTGCGACTATTATGCTCAAAGGTGGAGGAGGGCTAAGATATATTACCGAAAAGATTTATGATAAAATTGCCACAAATCCCCATGTCAGCAAAATTACCCCTCAACTTATCGAAGTAGTTCATGATTCTGATGATGATAAATTTATATTTTTACTTGGCGTGCAAATAGAAACTTTCCTTGAACTGAGGCCGTGGCTTAAATTCAAATCGGGGAAAGGGTTCTCCGGTGAGGATGTGGATGAAGTGATAATGGGATATGAAGCAGCAGAGCTGGAACAGAGGGAAGCAGGTGATAAATTTTATATAGACGGGGTTGATAAAATATTTACAGTTGCAGGGATATTAGAAAGGGTTGGATCTCAGGAGGACGGAACAATTTTTATGCCCTTAAAAACCTTGCAGAAGGTCTTTAAGCGGCAAAATCAACTCACCGGTATGGGGCTTATGTTGAAGGATTTTAATCGTTTTGAGGAATTTGCCGAGGAACTTTTTAGAGTTCCGGAAATTCAGGTAGTCAGTATGGGGGATGTAAAAGAAAAATTTTTGAGTCTTTTTGGCAAATTGAATGTATTACTTATTATGGTTGGGGTGGTAGCTTTGCTGATTTCAATTGTAAGCCTTATGAATACCATACTTATCTCTGTCTTTGAGCGAACACCTGAAATTGGAGTTCTAAAAGCAATAGGAGCAGGACAATGGGATATCCTGAAACTTATCTGGACAGAATCGGTTTTAATCAGTATTTTAGGATGGCTTATTGGGATTACCCTTACAATAGTTGGTACAGGTATGGTAACCTATATTATTACAAGGATACTTCCTTATGTTCCAGAGGGAACCCTGATCCTGCTACCTATCCGGTTGATATAATTGGCACAAGTGATCTTCAGTGGCTTGGCGACAATATTGAAGCTGGACCCGACGGTGGGGCTTTTTCAAGTCCAAATTGGTCTCAGAAGACAACAACGGAAAGTACCGGC
>JAXHUS010000014.1:0-4028 GCA_034189305.1 Thermodesulfobacteriota bacterium
ATACTACAAGACAGGAAGACACAAGGGCGAGCCGATGTATAGATGCGGATATCTTTCCTCTCCGGAAGAGCGGGCAAAGACTCCATGGGGTGTTGCTTCTGCGATGGCGAGACAATGGGGGATGAGCTTCTGGTTGTTCTGATGGAGAGAATGGGAAGGGTTCAATCAAGGGAAAAGTTACTTAATGATGTGTGGGATATTGCTGCAGATGTAAGTTCACGTACTATAGATACCCATATTACACGTTTGAGACAGAAACTGGGCAGGATGGGCGAACTTATTGAAACTGTCAGGGGAATTGGTTATAGATTCAAAGAAGAGGGTTTCAGTGAAAATACCCATTCATTATAAGATCACCCTTGTTTTTGGAATTATTGTTGCGATTACCCTCTTTGGGATATACTTATATATTAACAAAAGTTTAAAGGAACATAATTACCTTCGAACCAAAGCAAACCTCATAAAAAAAACTTCATTAGCCAAAACCCTTATAGAGAAAAACTATTCTGAAAATAAAAGCCGTAAAGAATTGGATGAGATAGCGGATAAAATCGGCACCGACTTAGATTTACGAGTTACGATTATTGATGTTGACGGCACAGTGTTGGGTGATTCAGAACTAGACGATAAGCGACTTTTTGAAATTGAAAACCACTTATATCGGCAGGAAGTGCAAATGGCGATTCAATCAGGAATCGGAGAAAGTAAGCGTTTTAGCACCACTATAAAAAAAGACATGCTCTATATTGCCTCAACATATGGCAAAGGGAAAACACAAGGTATCATAAGGCTTGCAATGCCCCTTTTCGAAATTGAATTAATATCCAACCGCTTGAAGAAGGTACTCTGGATATCAGTTTTTATTGCTTTTATTATGGCAATCATAATAAGTTTTTTAGCCTCCATATTTATTTCAAAACCTATAAGGGAAGTATCGAAGATTTCCAGGGATTTTGCCCGGGGCGATTTTGAAAAGAGGGTTGCGGTTACTTCAGATGATGAGATTGGTGATCTGGCTGTGGCATTTAATTATATGGCAGAGCAAATTAAAGTGCGCATCCAGGAAGTTATGATAAGCAGATCCAGATTGGAGGCAGTGCTTTTGAGTATGTTTGAGGGGGTTATGGTTGTTGATATGGACGGAACAATTTTACTGATGAATCACGCCCTTAAAAATTTTTTACAGATTAAAAAAGAGGCGGTTGGTAAAAAGCTTCTTGAAGTAGTGCGTAATATTGAGATCCACCAGATTGTAGATAAGACTTTACAACGTAAACAGGGAGTGCAAACCCACGAGATTTCATTGCTTTTGCCGGAAGAAAAAATTGCTTTAATACATGCAACTCAAGTTTCAAGGGAAGGTAAACCTGAAGGGGTTGTACTTGTATTCCATGATATTACGGAATTGCGGCGATTTGAGAGGATGCGCCAGGATTTTGTCGCAAATGTATCACATGAATTGCGAACCCCGGTTACCAGTATTAAGGGATATGCAGAGACTCTAATAGAGGGCGCATTAGAGGATAAAGAAAATGCCCATGATTTTTTAAAAATAATCTTTTCCGATGCCAATAGATTGGCAAAGTTGATAGATGACCTTCTGGATTTGTCTAAAATAGAATCGGGAAAGCTAAAAATCAATTTAAGGCCATTTACTTTAAAGCCATTAATTGAAGGAGTAGTTTCAGATCTGAACTCGCAATTGCAGGATAGGTCCATTAAGGTTAATATAGATATTCCTGAAAATTTATCGGGTGTTTCAGGGGATGAAACAGCCATTGCCCAGGTGTTATTTAATCTTATAGAAAATGCCATAAAATATAATAATGATGGGGGAAGGATTACAATTTCTGGTGAAGACAAAGGTGAGTTTGTTGAAGTAAGTATATCCGATACCGGCATTGGAATCCCTCAAGATGATCTGCCACGTATCTTTGAACGATTTTATCGTGTTGATAAGTCGCGGGATAGAGAATTAGGCGGAACCGGTTTGGGGCTCTCCATTGTAAAACATATCGTTCAGGCACATAATGGGGAGGTTTTTGCCCGGAGTGACCCAGGCAAAGGCTCTACCTTTTATTTTACCATTCCTAAATCATAATACCTTTTTCATTCTTCCATTCTTTACAATTCACAAAAAAGTCGCCAATCCGTAATATTTTCTTAACATTCATATTGTATTCTTTTATCCGGAAATAGATAAGAAGTAAAAAGGGAGGTGATGGCAGGATATGCAGGAATAATTTTCAGATGGATTTATTAAGATATTTTTTGGGAGAATTTTCATCAAGTTAAATGTCTAAAGTGATCTAAAGTGTAAAGTGCCTTGTTATTTAAAAATGAAAATTCCTATACTATTTAAATTTTAATGAACTGTAATGGAGTGATTGAATATGGAAAAAGTTTTTAGAAATATGGTTATTTTTTTATTTGTTATCTTCTTTCTTTTCCCGATAATCGATGGTTCAGCAAAAGAGAGGGGTGTGGTTGAGGAGATTTTAGATATATTAAAGGATAAAAAGGTTATATCCAACCAGAAGTATGACGAGCTGAAAAAAAGGGCCGAGGCTGAAGAAATAAAGGAAATTGCTTCAGCACAAAAGTTAAAAGAAATCGCTAAAGACTCTAAAATTCCGGCCAGTCTTAAAGGCTTAAAAATCGGGGCATTATGGTATCTGGATTATAAGGCGGGAGAGGAAGATGATGACAGCTATAATGGATTCAGTATCACCCGGGGATACTTAGATATAAAGAAGGAGCTTACCCCCTGGCTTTCTTTAAGATTTACCCCTGACATAAAAAGAAAAAGTGACGGGGATCTGGAAATGAGGATTAAGTATCTCTACGCACGAATACATTTTCCCGATATAGGGGGTTTATTGACGGAGAACTTTGTTGAAATCGGACAGATTCACATGCCCTGGCTGGATTTTGAAGAGCATATAAATCCATACCGATGTCAGGGAACCATGTTCCTTGAAAGAAATCATATGTTCAATTCTGCGGATCAGGGAATTGCGTTGTTTGGATATTTCGGCGGCGAGATGAATGAAGATTTTCAGAAGAATGTCAATCACCATTATGCAGGATATTACGGAAGTTACAGCCTGGGGGTATTTAACGGGGGGGGCTATCATGCCGGTGAGAATAATAATAACAAAACCGTGGAAGGAAGGGTTACCCTGCGTCCTTTTCCTGAACTTTTGCCGGGTCTTCAAATTTCCTACTTTGGAATTTATGGAAAGGGAAATCTGAAAGAAGATGAAGAGTATTATTTTAGGGGCACCTTTTTAGCTTCATCAAATATAAAAAGGCAGCTTTCCTCCCTTCCGAAATGGTGGGCAAACACAGCTTATATAAGCTATGAAGCCCCTTTTTATTCCCTTGCCTTTCAGTACGGCCATGTAAAAGGATCACAAAAGGGTTTATATAAGTATGATGATAAAAATGTGGTAGATGAAAGACAGAAAAGGGGATTTTCCGTATTCGCAATGGTTAGGGTACCCCAATATGAACAATTTAGAATATGGGGCAGATATGATATATGGGATCCGGATACTTCAAATAGTTCCGATATAGAACGCCGATCAATCTTTGGAATAAGTTATGATTTATATAAAGAAAATATGCTGCTCTTTGCGTATGAAAACACTTCTTATGATGAAAAAAGTCCAGATGACTCCTTCTTTCAGACGGTATTTCAGGTTAAATTTTGAAATCCATTATTTTAGATGCTTGTAATATTTTCCATCTGTTTGAAATGGCGATAATGTAGAAAAATTTATAAGGGAAGGTAAATAAACATTTTATATGATCAATGGATTAAGACATTGTGAAGATCCTAAACCTTTTCAATTACATGTGGATCAGCAGCGTAAATCGTTAATAAAAGCTCAGCTTCGTCAATAATTCTATAAACGGGTTTTCTCCCGGAAAGGACATTGCTCTTTTGGATAATAATCGGCACAGCTTTTCCTCGTTTATCCATCATGTACTGACGCGTTTCGGAAAGCCCCTCCATACCCATG
>JAXHUS010000140.1:0-3399 GCA_034189305.1 Thermodesulfobacteriota bacterium
GGAGTCTCCTGAGTTTTGATAGGACACTTTATTTCTGTGCAAAATTTGGCTTGGAACTGTGGAGTACCCATCGAGATGAGCGAAGAAGGAAAAATCACTGCCTTTAGTGCTGGGAAGGGGCAAGTATTCCACATCTGCGAATCCGATAGGGTCACTGTGAAAGCCGTAAAGTGAAGAAATAAAGGATCCTATTTTTAACATTTAGATTTACAAAGAATATCAATATGTTTAACAAAATGCGTAAAAATTTTTAAGGAAACTTCAGGAAATAGACTGTTGCATAAAATTAAGGAGGCTGACGGATGTAAAAAATAAGGACATTAAAACGGATGAAGGGAAAAAAATTCTTTCTTTCAGTGTGACTTCTTTGGTATGATTATAAATTATAATACACCTGGATATATTTATTTAATATTTAATTATACCCTGTTTTGGCTATGGTGTTTTACCAAATTGTTTAACATTTACATATGTTAAAATTTGCATTGTGGTTAAAATATAAATATAGTAAGAAGTTCATAATAATAGCCATTATCACCCTCCTGTCTTTCAGTTTTAAAGCTTATCCTGAAGAGCTTAAAATTGTAGGAAAAGATGCAAGCATATTCAAAAAGGCATTAAAATTAGAAAAGGAAGGCAAGACAGCAGATGCTGTAGCAGCTTACAGGTTATACATAAAGAAAAACAAAGATGTTGTTCCGGCTTACTTTTACCTGGGTAATCTTTATTGGGATTCTGGTTATAAAGATAAAGCCATATAGACTTTTAAAAAAGCCGAAAAAGCCTGTCCTACATGAGGTGTTGGATACATTATAGACAGGCTGGTCAGCTCTGCCCGAACCCTAAAGGTAATGCAGCGTACCGTAACTCTGGCACCTGAAATTGGTATAGCCCACTTGCATCTTTCGAAATGTTACTTACACCACAAAAAACCCCTGTTAGCCCTTGAAATTTATAACAAGGCCATAAAGTTTAATTCCAGGCTGAAAGATATGGGATACTGGATCGATATTCAGGATGGCCTATGTAATCCCTTGATTAAGGCAAGATTATTTGATAAGGCCGTAGCTATTTATGAAAATGTACTTAAGGAATTAAAAAGTGAAACAAGTGAAACATTTTTAAATAAGTATTATATATTAATAGTCTATAAAAAAATGGCAGAAGTCTATCATAAAGCGGGGAACCTGGACAAATCGATAGAGATTTATGAAAAAGCCCTAAATATAGAAGAAGAAAAAATAATGTTTGGATTTATTACTTCTCAAATTGTTGACATACATAGAAGTCTGGCCAAAATTTTTATTGAAAAAGGTAATTATCAAAAGGCCGGGTATCATGAAAAAAAGGCGGATGAACTGGAATGGAGAAAAAGATTAGTCATGAATTTTTTTCTGGTGGGAGTGCCGCTGTCAGTACAGGTATAATTCAATTCTTACTGGTACTCGTAGTTACTGTATTTATGGGACTTCGTATTTTTGTATTGAAAAACAACGCACTGATTTACAGGCAACACCCCCAAAGAAGGTTTCATGGAGTTTTAAAGATATATGTGCCGTCTACTCTAAATCCTTTTTGTACCCATTAAGTTTTTTTATAACTGTACTCATTATTATAATCTCACTTAATCAAAATTTGTGGTCTATATTCTTATACTCAACTTTCATTATACCATTTGTAATTGGGTTGCTTAGTTTGGGCATTTACTGGCTCAGTTTAAGAAAAAGGGTAAAACAAAAATTCAGTCAGACATTTCCCGATATAAATTATACAGCACTGGACAGTTCTCGATCAATCATCGTTTTGACTTTCTGGCAGCTTCTTTTATTAGGAGTAATACATATTATACTTTTATGGCTAAGTTATTCTATCATTCTAAGATTTCTCTTTGTATAATCCATCAAAAACACTTTATCTTTATTATTTCTGTCTAGTAAATAAATTTAAATAAAAACTGAAATGGTTGAAGAGAATTTATGAAGTCAAGATCATTTCTCCTTATAATAAATTTTATAGTTTCTCTTTTACTGATAATTTATGGTGGTTTCTATAGTACATATAAGGTTTATGAAGGCTCAAAGACCAATCACTTGAAAATGCCCTTTTATGATTGGCTTAAGGAGACCGAAGTTATAACAGCCACAACTTTTGGAGGAATTCAGAGGGTGTCGGACGGCAGACTTTTTACCCTTCATAGTTATAATTTGAAAATAGAAGAAAAATTGTGGAAGTTTTGCCCCACTTGAATTTAACATTTAATGTTATGGAGTTCATAACTTATTCAGGCGTTAACAATGGGATTGCGAAAAAAAATACAGCTTTTATCCTTTATCGGCCTCAACTCCTCTTTCTTTTTTGAACTTAAATCATTATGCCTGCCTGTTTTAAACTGTCACTCCTGTCCTCTGGCAATACTTGCCTGTCCAATCGGAATAATCGGCCAGTTGAGCGCCCTCCATTTATTCCCTTTTTTAACCATAGGGATTATTGTAATGGTTGGCACGGCAGCAGGCAGGCTTTTTTTGCGGTTGGTGCTGTCCATTTGGTTTTTTACAGGAACTTCTCTATAAGCTCACCACACCTAAAATAAATATTTCAAAACATTTTGAGAAATTGAAATATCTGATACTCATAGTATCTGTTATGGTTGTTCCCTTCTTCCTTGGGACTGATTCACTTCTTTTCTTTTGCAGAATTTGCCCGCCGGCAACATTACAATCCGCTGTTCCCTGGGCACTCATTCGTGGGGAGATACCAGCCCTTGTTCCTTTTATTGTAAGAATTCTTGTATTTCTGATAGTCATTTTATTTGTAATAACAAATGAACGATCATTTTGTAAGATAATATGTCCCATGGATGCACTAATGGGTCTTTTTAACAAATTTTCACTTTTCTTTATTAAAAAAAATGAAGCAAATTGCAGTCAATGTAAAAACTGTGAAAAAATATGTCCTATGAGGGTAAAGGGAGAAGTCAATAATACTCCTTACAAAAGAAGGCCAACAGATTGCATTCTTTGTCTCCAATGTGCTGAAAATTGTTCTGCCTCCCGAAGGATAGGGTATAGTCACTCAAAACAAATCATTTATTAATGTACTTTGTATTATTTGTTAGGACACATTTGACTTTTAAAAATAGTTTTGATATTTACAAGCCATATCCTTAAAAAGGAAAATAGAATATCCGGATGCTTGTTATCATATAAAAATCCTATTCAAGTCATGGTTTATAAAGTCAAAAAGAGAAGTTTTTGTCCCCTGTTTTTTTATGAGAGAATATTAAACAAAGGTTAAATAAAGACTCTATTCTATTTTATATTGACTTAATTAATGAATACCTTATTTCCCATATGGCCCAACGAATTAAATTCAGTGGATACAAAAAAGCGCCGCTGATTT
>JAXHUS010000141.1:0-2492 GCA_034189305.1 Thermodesulfobacteriota bacterium
AGACTGAAAGATATTGGCAGCTATTTCGGGATTGGAGAATCCGGAGTATCCCAGACATGCAGGCGTGTTAAGGCTAAAATAGCAAGGGACAAAAAGCTGACAGTAGAAATAGCTAAGATTGCAAGAAAACTGAATCTGTCAAGAATGAAGACCTGACCCCTTTGTTTCTTTCAAATGTAACAAAAAAATGGAATTAGTAAAATCCATTGTCACAATTTTAATTCCTCTGATAATCATTATGGATCCTATAGGGAATTTGCCTTTTTTCCTCCTCTTTACAAAAAATAACAGTCCCAAAGAACGGCATAGAGTTGCAGCCATTGCCTCCATTACTGCCTGCTTAATTCTCATTTTTTTTGGTTTAACAGGTGATCTTATTCTGCGTTTTTTCGGTATTGGTCTTCCCGCTTTTCAGCTGGCAGGCGGCCTTATCTTTTTTATCTATGCACTTCAAATGCTCCACTTAATTCCAAGTGGATTAAAGACAAGTTACGAGGAGGAACAAGAAGGAATTGAAAAAGAAAATGTGGGTTTAGTTCCCCTTGCCACACCTTTACTGGCTGGTCCTGGAGCTATTACAGCCGTTCTTGTCTGGCGGGATAAGCCCAATAATCCTACAGATACTGTCATTTTGATGGCAGCGATTATCATAGCCTGTATTGTTGTTTACTATGTTTTTTACTTTGGATTGAGAATCAACCGAATTTTGGGTGTAGGAGGTATTCGTGTGATTACACGTCTTACCGGGCTGTTACTGGCAGTCATTGCAGTTCAATTTATGGTCAGCGGATTTCAACAAATAAGTTAAAAATTCGGCATAAGAAGATTAAATCTCTTTGGAAGGAAAATATGAAATTACTGGTTTTAAAACGAATCTAAGGAAAGTCGCTGTTTTTTGAATATCCCTGAAAAATAAAAATGGCAGGAAATACCTAACATAATAAACTTAAGAAAAACATTTAAAGGGATATAAATTTTTCTTTTTTAAAGTAAAATAGTATGTTACATTCACATTGTCATTGATTTTATAGTATTTACATATAAAAAATGGGAATAAAATTACAAAAAAAACCTAAACTTAAAAATCCGGATCTTATTGTTGGCTGGCCGGGAATAGGTAATATAGGAATTATTGCAATTAACACTTTAAGGGGAATCCTAAAAGCAGAAGAATTTGGAGAGATAGAACCCTGGGATTTTTTTTATCCCAGGAAAATTTCCTTTAAAGCCGGTGTGCTGGAAGATTTGGAGTTCCCAGGCAATAGATTCTACTTCAAAAAAACTCCAAATAAAGATCTGATATTTTTCATTGGTGAAGAACAGCCGGCAGATATTGGAGAAAAATATGCTAAAGGAGGGGAGGCATACAAGATGGCTAATCTTGTTTTGGATGTAGGGCAAAAATTCGGCTGTAAGAGGATTTTTACTTCAGGAGCCGCTGTCGCATCAATTCATCATACAATGAAACCAAAAGTCTGGGCGGTACCTAATAAAAAAGAGTTGATAGATGAAGTAAAAATGTATGAAAATATCGTATTAATGAGTGAGGTGGAAGGTAGGAGTGGACAGGGGAGTATAAGCGGTCTTAACGGTCTTTTGCTGGGAGTTGCAAAAAAAAGAGGACTGGAAGGAATTTGTATAATGGGTGAGATACCGATTTATGTTTATCAATTCCCCATATCCTATCCAAAGGCGTCAAAGTCTGTACTGGAAGTACTCACCAAAATTCTAAAAATCGATATTAATCTAAGCCAATTGGACAGTTTTATACAGAAAATGGAAAGAGAAATTGATGAAATTTATATGCAACTTCCCACAGAAATAATAGCACAGCTTGATAAACTAAAAGATGTCCTTAAACCTGAAAAACGAAAAAAAGGCATGGATGATAAACAATTCATGGAAAAGATCGATAAATTGTTTGAAGATATTGAACAATCCTTTAAAGAAGGGGGTGGAAAAACTGGGTGAGGAATATCCAATAAAAATTTTTAAGAGACCAAAACTAAAAAATGCGTCACTGGTTATTGGCTGGAATAAGGATGTAAGCAAGCTGGGTGCAAAAGTCCTGAACTATCTGGATAATAAACTTGGTTATCAGGAATTTTGTGAAATTGAGACGGATAATTTTTTTCCCTATAGAGGTGTAGAAGTTGAAGATGATTTAGTACAATTTCCTGAGATCAAATTCTATGTCAGTGAAAAAAATAATTTATTATTATTCAAAAGTGCTCCTCCGCAATACAACTGGTATAAATTTTTCAACCTGGTTCTTGATATTTCCGAACAGTATGCAAAAATTAAAGAGATATATACGATAGGTGGTATAATTAGTTTCATTACCCACATCGAATTCCGTGAACTTATAGCAGTTTTTAATTCAACTGAAACGAAAAAAAAATTTACCAACTTCTGCCTGAATATAAATACGGACTATAAAACTCCTCCTGATCAGCGGCCCACATTAAGCTCTTTTCTTCTGTGGACAGCTA
>JAXHUS010000142.1:0-4320 GCA_034189305.1 Thermodesulfobacteriota bacterium
CGCGCCTTAAATTCTTTTTTAATTTAAGTTATTAGATACACTTTTGAAGCTATTTTAGTAAAATCTTATAATTTCATCTTCCACAATTATAAGATGCTTTTCTGATAGTTTATCCCTATAGCCATCCATAAATCTTTCCATGATATTTAATAAATAATTTGTTTTTGTTATGGTAAGTTTGAATAAAATAATCCCACAAACGTTATGAGCGGTAAATCTCTGAAAATTCTGAAAATCTGCAACCCTCGTAATAATCCACATCTTTCTTTTTTCTGCAAGTTTATAAACTTCACCATTTTTGTTCCCTATTTTTTAAAATGCTCTACCCTAAAGCCCCTTCTTTCAAGTAAATCAATGAGAGCATAAGGGATATTCTCATCCAACAGAAACCTTATGCTCATATAGCATATGCCTCGTATTCACATAATTTAGCTGCATATTTGACAGCTGCTTTGATCTTTTCCGGAGTAAGTGAAGGGTAGTTTTTAATTATATCATCTATATTTTCTCCTTCAGCTATGAGCGAAACAATTAGGTATACAGGAATTCTTGTTCCCTTAATACAGGGTTTACCATGCAATATATCAGGATCGGAAAATATATTTTCTAAAAAATCTTTTTCTTCCATAATACCCTCTAAACTTATATTTTCATTAATACCTATCTATCAATATTTCACTGGCAAACTCATAAGGACTTTTGTAAAATGCCGGCAGCACACTCTCATTAAACTCCATCATTACCTTGAATTTCATTTGACGCCCTCCTTTAAACTTTGATACCCGAGCAGTTTTTATCTTTATTGTAGCGCCAGTTCTTCAAGAATTACTTTTTTAAATACATCTTTACTGCCAAAACGCTTCAGTGCATCAAGAATCTCAACTCCCGCAATCCTGTTTTCTGCATCATAATCTACTGCAATACCTTCAGCGACATGTTTGGTAGTCACAGTAGCTTCTATAAAACGAATGTAAAGAGCATCCACTTCTTTATCATAAGTTATTCGCATTTTTACATCTCCTTCTAAAAGAGATAAGTATATACTGTTACTACAACAATTTTTTCGTTTTCTTCCACAAAAATTGGTCTTACCTTTTTATCTTATAATACTTTTTATTCCACCTATTTTCAAAGACAAAGTTTTTTCTACATTCCATTCGCCCTAATTCTGCAGGTTTCCATGGGGATGTTTTGATTGTTTCGAAAATTGAGTCAATTTACTATTTGTCTTCTTTAGCTTGCCTGCCCATATTGATGCCAGCTTTTCTGGTAAGATGTTTTTCATTAAGATTCTTTTGGCTTAACCCAAATATCTTCCCCATTACTTTTTCAATATCTTTGTCAACCAGTTTCATGTTTCAGTGTCTTCCCTCTATTATCTTCCTATTATTTAATTTCTTAACTCCGTCCCGCCCCCACTCCCCCTAAATTTTTCTAAAACCTCTTCTGCTATTTTCTCCGCTGGCTTTCTCTTAATACCCGATGATATCAGAATGGAAAGCAATTCAGCATCCTCAGGGCTTCCGGACCAAGTTCCCGCAGTTTACCTCCAGGGTGAGACCATTTTTGCATAACCTATTCTCCGTTACATAGATTTATATGATTGTAAAGAATTCTCTGTACAATAATCCATGTTATGATATTTTTTATTAAAAACAAAGGAGGAATTGATCCATGTCTTCTATAAAGAAAAAGAAGTACATTCGCAGAATTAAAACAATTACCATCATTGATTTTCAGAAGCAGTTCAGCACTGATGAACAATGCTATCAGCATCTTTTGGAGAAACGTTGGCCTGAGGGTTTTGTCTGTCCCAAATGCCAGGGTAAAGAGCATTACTATCAGAAATCTCGTCGTCTTTACCATTGCCGGGCCTGTGGCTACCAAGCTTCTTTGACTGCCGGCACCGTCTTTCATAATACCAATCTGCCTCTTTGGAAATGGTTTTGGGCAATCTACCGTCTTTCCCAAGATAAAAAGGGCTTGTCTGCAATGCAATTGATGAAAGAGGTTAACATTTCTTATCCCTCTGCATGGTTGATGTTGCATAAATTGAGGGAGACTATGCGGAAGCGAGATAAGAGGTATAGGTTGGAAGGTATACTGGAGTTTGATGATGCCTATGTTGGAGGAGATCAGGAGGGGAAAAGAGGAAGAGGGGCAGAGGGAAAGACACCCATTGCAGTTGCAGTTGAGGAGCATATCAATGAAGAGGGAGCTACCAAACCAGGATACGCAGCCATGGAAATATTGAAGAACGTATCGTGTAAAGAGATAAGTCAGTTTGCTGAGGAACATATTGAACAAGTCGACCGTAAAAACAGACGGCCTGACAGCCTACCGTGGACTTGAATATAAAGGCTATCACCATGAAAGAATAGTGACCGGGGTTGTCAAGGCAGCAGGAAAACTTTTCCCCTGGGTACATGTAATAATTGGTAACTTTAAACGGTTTTTGTTGGGTACGCATCATAAATCAAGCTCCAAACACTTAGGTCGATACTTGGCAGAGTTTACGTACCGTCTCAATCGGCGTTATCATGAAAGAGACCTTTTTGAACATCTTATCCGAGCCGTTCTGGAGTCTAAAGCTATGACTTGTCGAGAGCTTATTGTTCAGAGTTAGGTTTATAATCATTTAGTAAATTGTTGGTTTTGTTGGTAATTTCTATAACCATCACAATTTATTGATATAATCTAAAACTAAAAAAGGAGATTTTAGATTATGTCTCAATTACACAAAAGATTTACAAGTAATCAGGTTAAAGAACTTGTTCAAACCTTTTAAATTAAGGATTTTTATAGACAAATTTTCATTGCTTTGATATCTTTAACTAAAATATATGCATAGGATATCAGGCCATGACTTAAAAGGAATGGCCGTCATGATAGGGGGGTTAAGGTGATAAGAATTTTCTTGATCCTTTTAGTCTTAGGATGCTTACCCACTTTGATTCAGGCTAAGGAATACAAAATTAAGCCTGAAGTGTTGATTACCAAAGAAAACTATGAAAGGTATCTTCCTGAACTTAAGAGGTTGCTCCTTCCTACAAGTTTCAACCAGGTTATCAACGCTTTGGGAAAGGGATGGATTACCATTCCTGTGTTGGTGTAGGAAGTAATCATCTTATTGTTTGGCCAAGGGATCCTATAGCCCAAACCAGTGTGTGGTCTCAAGGTACATATATGGATCAACTTTCCAGTCACCACACCATGAATGATATGTATCCTGTAATAAGGGATTATATTTGTCCGATGGATGTTTTTACCATAAGGGGAATACTTAAAAGATCTCGGTAAGTAAATGAGATATCCTAAAAAGAGTCAGAAAGAATGAAATTAAACAACGTTATATGGACTGAGGTATGAAGTAGGGGTAGCTGACTATGCCATTGTGGATGATCTTTTTCAGTCGTTACAGATATTAAAGGAAAAGGTGAATTAATTGAGGAGGAGATAAAATGGATTTTGAACTAACACAAGAACAACATGGTATTCAGAAGGCGGCCAGGGAATTCGCCGAGGGCGAGTTCGATAAGGACCTTGTTCTGGAACTGGAAATGAAACGTGAGTTCCCCTTAGAAATCTGGAAAAAGTCCTGCAAACTGGGATTCGTGGGAATGGATTTCCCTGAGGAATATGGGGGTCAGGGATATGGGCTTTTTGAAAGCGTTTTAGTGCATGAGGAATTTTGCAGGAAAGCCGCTACTATTGGTATGATTGTATCCGGGTCTCCATTTGGCTCCCGGATAATCCTAAAAAATGGAAATGAAGAACAAAAAAAGAAATATCTAATTCCTATAACCAGGGGGGAGATGATCTCAGCAGCAGCATTTACTGAGCCTGATCGGGGAAGCGATCTCACTTTTGTGTCTACCACCGCCAGGAGGGAGGGAAAGGAATATATAATAAATGGGACAAAAACCTTCATCACTATGGCAGGCAATGCTCAATTTATCATAGTCCTATGCCAGACTGATCCGGAAGCCAAACCAGGTTATCGAGGGCAGAGTAGTATTATTGTAGAAACAGACCGGAAAGGAATTGAGATCACTAAGTTTGAGACAATGGGGTGGAGGGCGCTGGGTACAACCCAGGTCTCTTTTACTGATGTAAGGGTTCCTGAGGAAAACCTGATAGGTCATGAAAACCGAGGATTCTCCCAGTCCTTAGAGTTCCTGAACGAATACAGGGCATTGGCAGGTGCTGCCGCCACCGGGATAGCTCAAGGGGCTTTTGATAGAGCTCTTAAGTATGCCAAAGAGAGGGAAGCCTTTGGTCGTAAAATAGGTGAGTTCCAGGCAATCCAGCATAAATTAG
>JAXHUS010000143.1:0-2596 GCA_034189305.1 Thermodesulfobacteriota bacterium
ACTTTTTGTATTCCGATGAGGGGCTTATTGGGGAATATGATGCAGGGGGAGCAGAGATCAAGACTTATGGCTACAAACCAGGAAGCACATGGACTACTGATCCCCTGTTTATGAAACAGGGATCATCATATTATTACTACCACAATGATCACCTGGGCACTCCCCAGAAGTTAACGGAGTCTAATGGGTATGTGGTGTGGGGGGCTAAATATGAATCGTTTGGAGAGGCAGCGATTGAAGTTGAGACGGTGGAGAATAATCTGAGATTCCCGGGCCAGTATTATGATGCGGAGACCGGGCTGCACTACAATTACCACAGATACTATGATCCCAGGACGGGGAGGTATTTGAGGGCTGATCCTATTGGGTTGGCTGGAGGCCCTAATTTATTTCTATATGCCTCAAATAATCCGGTTAATGAGATTGATCCGCTGGGGCTTCATGGAATAATGCTTGGAGGCCGAGGGCCTTGGTATGTAAATTTACCACGTAATATGAGAGCCCCCTATCGTTATACGCAACCACGTAATATGCCAAAAGAGACATTTCCTAAGCCTCGTTACGTACCTAGACCAGCACCCAATCCAGTAAAGCCAACTAAATGGGGAAAATTTTGGAAAGATGTTGCTGACTTGTTGGGTGAATTGGGGTTAGGTGGTTTTGCAGGTACCACTATTACACCAGATAGTGATGATCCATGCGAAGAAGGTTCAGAAACGCCGCAATTTACTGAAGATGAATGGGACGAATGCTATCGCCTAGGCTCATGTATATAAATTAAAATGATGGATTAAAATCAAAAAAACAATAATGGTAAAGATTGAAAACTATTTAAACAATAGATTTTTTGCATATTACATAAATCGAACAATTAAAAACTTATTAAAATTTATTCCGCAAAGAGATCTGATAGGTATTGAAAAAATAGCGGTTTATAATACTTTCAATGGGAAAAATAAAAACAATGCTGCTCTTTATTGGGAAAAAAATGAAAAAGAACCGACATTAATTGAAATTTCTTTTGATTCAGTATTCCATAAGATGCCGATTGTTCTTATGTTTATGCCTTTTGTTGGGAGATTCTTACTGGCGTCAGCGCTTTACCATGAAATTGGCCACCACTGTCATCATTCTTTCAAGCATGGTGTTAAAAAGAAAAAAAGTGAAACTTTTGCAGAAAGATACAAAAAAGAGATGCTTCAAAAAGCTTTTTGGGGATGGCGTCTTTTACTCCGGCCATTAGCTCCTTTTGCCAGATATATGGCTAATAGAAATCGATCTGAAAAAGAATAAAGTGTATTAACATGAAGGCGGTTGAAGATGTTTTTTCTTTAACCGCTTTTGTTTTTTGGGGTGGTGGGCGGGATACGATAATAAAATCAGCCAGCCGCTTACCTTTGGCATAGCCCTGCCTGGCGTGGTGGTTGCGTTCTGATTACATAATCTGAATTATCAGAAATTGCCTCCCTGTTAAAATCAGATTGAGCAAGGTCCGATAACTCCCGGCAGATTATGTAAGAAGCCGCAAGGAACATGACAGGCTGAACATTAAAATAGACAAGCGGCATCCTTGTTCTAACCCATTGCCTTTTTAACTTCCTGATTTTTTACCATCGCCCGTATCATTCTTTTGATGGCGTCTCGATCTCCATTTGTAAGTTTTTCTATTTTTTCAAGAAGCGCAACAAGTTCAGGGTCTGTGATTTTAATCTGACTATTCCTTGGTACATTCTCGAGCAGCAAGAAATCGGTTGATACTTCAAAGGCCTCTGCCATTTTTTTTACAGCGTCACAGCCAGGTATAAATTTTTCATTTTCCCACTTTGAAATATGCTTTCCATGGAATCCAATCTTATCGCCTAGTTGATACTGCGACCACCCTTTTTCTTTTCTCAGCATTTTTATTTTTTCAGACAAAGACATAATCGCCTCCATGATTGTTAACTTGTTTAAACGTATTATATCATGGACTTTTAAATCTGATGTAATACACATACAGATAATTAATAAAATAGCTTGACAAAAGGTAATATATATCTTACCTTTATAGAAACGCATGTCTTGACATAGAAAAAATGTTTTTTTGACTGATTTTATTCTTGACAAGCATCAGATGGGAGTTTGCGGAAGAAAAAAGCCATCAACCCTTGACTTTGGCAGGTCTCGGCTGATGGCTTTAAGAAAAGTCCAAAGGGTGGTAGCCCTTTGAATGGTTCCTTTCTATCTATCGTATCTCCCCCAAAAAATCAATGTCGAAAGGAGGTGATTTTATTGGCAGCATCCAGCCTTGAGACCACGGATATATTTAGAGGCGCATTCTTTCTCTGTATGGGCGGTGATCTTTCTGACATCCGGTTCCGGCAGAACGGCAAGCAGATAGCGTCCTTTATGTTTACCGGCCATGACCTGCATGAACATGACAAAGCCTATATCAAAGGCCATGCTCTGGTTAATCCGGTTCAGTTCCGGGAAGCATTGGAGGTTAAATAGGGACAGCGACCGTTTTAAACGGCATAATACTACCTTCCGTCATACCTGCGCAACCCATATGCTTAAAAACGGAACTCCCGTAAGACATCTTCAGGAGATGTTAGGT
>JAXHUS010000144.1:0-9063 GCA_034189305.1 Thermodesulfobacteriota bacterium
TCCTTTTTAAGTCCGTTTGTTATTACTTCATAAAAGGAAGGAATAAGTTGTTCTTTAAGACCTTTTTGATACTGCTCATAATTATCATTGTTAATAATAATTCCGGGCTTAATTTCCTGGGCATGCAACATATTAAACACGGAGCACAAAACTAATAACATTAAAAAACCTTTTCTCATTTATAAATACCTCCTTTTTATTATTTATCTTGCTTTTTTAATCAATCCTGTAATGGTAAATTCCTCCTTGCCGACAGATACTTCTCCTAAGTTAAGGCTGACGGGTTGCATAGGACATGGGGTGGTATGCCCGGATATATGGTCAGCATAATAACATCCCCAATAATTTTTCTGACGGGATTCAGGGTCATAATAACGGACAACCATTGTATAATTGCTTCTCCAGAATCTTCCTTTCAGGTCATAGGTTTCCCCATACGCTATCGGATAAGAACCCTCTTCCTTATCCAAATAAAGTATCCTTTTTTTATAAGCATAACCCGGATCATTCATCTGTATTTCAAGAATACACAGGGGTCTTATCTCCCATTCTACCTGATAACAGTTTGTCTTTATATAGGGCTCCGGCGGCTTTTTAGTGTAAGAGCGGGGGGTAAGGAATTTTTTTGTTCCCAACATTTTAAAGCTCATCCTGGAGTTTATCTTTTGATGCCAGCCTTCAAAGTCATCGTAACAGGTATCACTCCCCAGCATCGGGTCAGTGACATCAGAGCCGGTGAGTCTGCGAATCCTTCTAATGGCAGGGATATAGGAAAAGACATCATCATCCCTGTATATGTCTTCATAATGGGTTCTGATCATAGAGAACCCCTTTATATCATAAGGTTTAATGACAAGCATGGACTCTTTCCAGGCTACAAGTCCATTATTACCCGGTATTTCCGGGATAGGAGGAAAATCGGTCCTTCCCACAAAGCTTTTCTTAAAAAAATAATTGGTAAAGGACCTCTCCTGTCTGAATTTTTTATCGAATAAAAGACAAGTATTCAGCATATAGAAATCTTCTCCACATTCCCTTCTTCGGTAGGCATTCCAGCCAAGTTCCGCGCCGGTTTTTGGATGGGGGAAAGGTACCCCTCCTTTCCAATCTCCAATGATCTGATTATCTTTACCAACCTTTAGTTTGCCTGTATTTTCCCTGGTGGCTTTTATAAATCCTTTTGGTAGAGGATATTTTCTCTTCTCCACTACCGGCACAGTTATCCATCCGTTTTTTAAGCCGTTACTTACAATTGAAAAGGGGCCGGGAAGGAATAATCGCTTAAGTTCCGGAAGGTATTTTTCATAATTTTTTCGTGTGATAACTTTATCAGGTTCGATTTTATATTCCTGAGCCCATATTAATTCAGAAATTACTACTAAACACCACACCATTAAAAATATCTTTTTCATTTTTCCCCTCTCTTTAAATTAATAAAATATTGATCCTTTAATAAAATTCTAAAATGAAAATTCTCATTTCTTATCTTGCTATTCTAAGCAGGCCTCTCACTGTAAATGCCTCTAAAGGAACCCTTTCTCCTATCCTGGGGTACATCGGCACAATGGTAGAATGACCGGACAGGTTATCCTTATAATTTCCTCCAAGCCAATACCTCTGACCTGTTTTTGAATTAAAATATTTAACGATCATAGGTTGAATTCTCCACAGCCTTCCTTTAAGGTCGTAAAATTCCGCACTGTAAATAGTTGCGGTTTTATCTTCTTTTTCCACATAGTAAACCCTTTTTGAGTATGCATAACCAGGATCATTCATGAATATTTCCAATATCCATAAATCTCTGATTTCCCATTCTACCTGGAAGCAGTTTCCTTTCACAAAGTCAGGAATGGACTTTGAATCAAAACGGGTTGAAACCAGAAATTTTCCGGATCCAGCAAGCTTAAAAGTCATTTTTGGCCCCAGTTTCTGATGCCAGCCCTCAAAATCATCATAACAGAAATCACTTCCAAGCATTGGGTCGGTCACATCAGAACCGGTCAGCCTTCTTATTCTCCTTAATGCCGGAATATAGGAAAAAACATCATCCTCCCTGTAAATATCTTCATAATGGGTTCTGATCATAGAAAAACCCTTTACATCAAATGGGGCATTTATTAAAACCGATTCCTTCCAGTATATTGTTCCGTTATTTCCTTCCAGTTCAGGAATAGGATGGAGGTCTGTTCTGCCAAGCCAGCTCTTTTTCCAGGCGATCCATTTGAAAGTTCTCTCCAATTTGCCGCCTTTATCTATCAAAAAGAAATCTGAATCCATGATGAATTCTTCAAGGGTTCCCCTTCTTCGATAAACATTCCAGCCAAGTTCCGCCCCTGTTTCAGGCTCGGGAAAAGGAAGTCCGCCTTTCCAGTCAGGGCCTATCAACCTGTTATCCTTTCCTACTTTAAATTTCCCCTTGTTCTTTTTGGTAAATTCTGCAAAACCCTCAGGTGGTGAATAGTTTCCCTTTTTTATCACAGGTATGCTTATCCAGCCTTTTTTTATAGCATTAGTAATAATATCAATTGCCCCGGGGTTAAGTAATTTTTTCAATTCCTGAGAATAGGTTTTATAATTCTCCTTGTTTATGTGCACACCTGGCTTGATCTCCTGGGATTCAATCGTACAAGGAAAAATAAATAGTAAAATCGTCACAATGAAAAGCCTTCTTTTTCTCATATCCCCCTCCTTGTAATGATAAATTATAAAATAAAATCAACTAAATTAAATGCCTAAAGTTCAAAGGGCCTAAAGTTTATTTAAAATAAAACCTTCTATCAATTGCGTTACCAAACTATACAGCTAACCTGAATAATATCCATATCCAAAGACTTCCCTTAAGATAAGGTGCATCTCCCCTAAAGTGGCTCCGGCCCTTGCCGCCTCTATAAGAGCCGGCATCAACCTCCCACATGAATCCGGCCACCCATGTTCTATCTGCAACGCTGCATTTTTAACCTTTTCCAATTCTATTTTGATTTTTTCTCTGTCACGCCCTTCCCTGTACTTTTTAATCCTCTGGACCGCCCTATCTTCAGCATCTTTTGGGGGTCTAAATACGGTTATCTCCGGGCTTTCTTCCATCTTGTATTTATTCATTCCCACTTTAACCTCTTTACCTTCCTCAAGACCCTTAAGCCTCCTGTAAGCGCTATTGGCTACCTCCCTCCTTATCCATCCCGACTCCCAGCACTTCATATATCCACCTAAATCTTCCATCTTCTTGAGTACATTCATTATCCCCTCCTCCATCCTATTGGTAAGCCACTCTATATAATAAGATCCCCCTAAAGGATCAGTAACATAAGGAATATCCGTCTCTTCACTCAAAATCTGATAGGTTCTTACCGCTACCTGGACCGCTTCTTCAGTGGGAATACCCAGAGCTTCGTCATAAGAAGCAATCCACATCCCTTCCACCCCGGCCAGCATAGCTGCAACTGCCATTATTGTGGTTCGTATTATATTATTCAGAGGCTCCTGGGCCGTCAGCTCCACACCGCCAGTCTGGGACGCCCATATTTTATATTGAAGGGATTCATGCCTCCTGCACCCAAACCTATCTTTGAAAATTTTAGCCCACAGCCTGCGACTTGCCCTAAATTTAGCAATCTCTTCAAACAAATTTAATCCCACATGGGGATGGACATAAAATCTTTGTGCAACATCATCCATGTCAAAACCTGCTTCTTTTGTATATTCCATCATGGTTATCACTGCTGCTATGTTAAATGCTACTTCCTGAACAGGTGTTGCTCCCGCCTCCCCCACATTATACCCTTCAACCTGAGTATGTAATGATTTTGGACAATTTTCCAATATGAACTTTATAGTTTCCACCTGAAGCTTCATGGCAATCCTGGGAGGAAACGCAATGGTGTCCCATGCCCACTGATGATAGTAATAATTACAGGGACCGATAAACACTTCCCGTAAAGATTCCTTCCGAATATCCATAACATATGCAGCATAAAGGGCATATAATACAAGGGTTGCATCCAGCCCAATTAATACTGTAAAGGTTTGATCCAAGGGAAGTCTTTCAAAAAGTGGAATAAAATCATCTACTGTGCTAATGGAAACGCCACACTCCCCTACCCTTCCCCTGGCACTGCCCTCATCCGGATCAATTCCTCTCTGAGTAGGTAAATCCACAGCAAGAACATACACTGTCATATCTTCTTCCCTGCCTACATGGAGTCGACTTCCTAACTTTGAAAGCCAGTCCCTCCTTTTTCTCGTTTCTTCAGCTCCAGCAAGTCCATAACCCTGAAGCATCATAAAGGGTACTACTTGATAATGCAAAGGATAATTCCCCCGTGTAAAGGGATACATGCCTGGAATTCCAATATCTTTATAATTTATGTTTTTTATATCCTGGGGGGTATAAAGAGGCTTTAATTCTATTCCCGATCTGATTAAAGGGGCAGGCCCTTTCCCTCCAAACATACCCTGACATTTATCTTCCCATTCTCCCCTCATAATCCGATCTTTTCTTAGTTCGTCATCAGTGAACATTTTTATTCCTTTTCAATTATCTACCAAATTTTATTAACTCTTTTATTGAAAATCTTTTCTCCGGGATATAAGGATTTTTTAATTCAGGTTCCAAGGTAAATAAACTGGAATGTAGAGATATTGCATCTTTAGCCAGACAGCCATAATAACAATTAAATCCTGTTACTTTATCTCTTGCCCAAACAATAGGAAACTGGGTCCTCCATAATCTTCCCTTCTGGTCATAATTCCTGCCACAGTATAATTCAAAAGTTCCATCTTCTTTTTCGGCATATAAAATTCTTTTGCTATATGCATAATCCGGATCATTTGTACTTAATTCCAGAACGAAAAGGGGTTTTATTTCCCATTCTACCTGAAAATAATTTTTTATCACAAAAGGTTTGGGTGGAATATCGCTGTAATGACAGGGAACTAAAAATTTCTTGGTTCCCAGTATTTTAAAACTCATTTTGGGATTTATCTTCTGCCTGTAACATTCAAAATCGTCCGGGACTAAATCACTTCCAATCATAGGATCGGTTACATCAGCTCCTGTTAACCGCCGTAATCTTCTTATGGCAGGTATGTAGGAATAAGCATCATCATCTTTATATAGGTCCTCATATCGTATTCTGGTTATTGAAAATCCGGCAACATCATAAGGTTTGCTGATTATTATACTCTCTTTGCTATTTAATACGCCATTATTACCTGGAATTTCAGGTATAGGGGGTATGGAAGTACGACCAATCCAAAACTTTTTAAATGTCCACCACATAAAACTCCTTTCCATATTTCTTTCTGCGCTGAATAAAAAACATTCTGATCGAAATACCAGCTCATCCGTACACATTCTCCTGTAAATATTCCATCCCAGCTCAGCCCCTGTTTCAGAATTTGGAAATGGAACTCCTGCCTTCCATGACCCTATAATTCTATTATCTTCGGCAACCTTTAATTTCCCCATATTCTTTTTTGAAGCCTTCAAAAATCCCTTTGGAGGATGTATGATTCTATTTTCAATTATTGGCAGGGTTATCCACCCCTTTTCCAAACCCTGAATAATATCATTATAATAATGGGAAAATATAATGTGTTTTAATTCTGATATGTAGTTGGTATAATTTCCTTTATTAATTACAGTACCAGATTTAATTTCACCTGCTGATGCAATATTCATTGTGCACACAAAAATAGAGATAATCACTATAAATATTTTCATAACCCCCTCCTTTTAACCTGAATAATAGCCATATCCAAAAACTTCCCTCAAAATACAATGCATCTCCCCTAAAGTTGCTCCGGCCCTTGCCGCCTCTATAAGGGCCGGCATCAACCTCCCACATGAATCCGGCCAATTTTCTTCTATTTGTAAAGCTGCTTCTTTAACCTTTTCTAAGGCTACTTTAGTTCCTTCATGATTTCGTTCTTCCCTATACCTCCTGACTCTTTCCACAGCCCTTTCCCCGGTGTCCTGGGGCGGTCTGAATACTTTTAGACCGGGACTGTCCTCTATCCGATATTTATTCATCCCTACTTTAGTTATCGTGCCTTTCTCAATCCCCTTAAGCCTTCTGTAAGCACTATTTTCAACCTCACTCCTTATCCAGCCCGACTCCCAACACTTCATATACCCCCCTATATCATCCATTTTTTTGATTAAGCCTGTTATCTCTTCTTCCATCCTATTAGTAAGCCACTCTATATAATAGGATCCCCCCAGAGGATCGGTAACATAGGGAATATCCGTCTCTTCACTCAAAATCTGGTAGGTTCTCACCGCTACCTGTACCGCCTCTTCAGTGGGAATACCCAGAGCTTCGTCATAAGAAGCAATCCACATACCTTCCACTCCTGCCAGCATGGCTGCAACTGCCATTATTGTGGTTCGTATTATATTATTCAGGGGCTCCTGGGCCGTCAGCTCAACACCGGCAGTCTGGGACGCCCATATCTTATATTGAAGGGATTCGGGCCGCCTGCACCCAAACCTCTCCTTAAAAATTTTAGCCCACAGCCTGCGACTTGCCCTAAATTTGGCAATCTCTTCAAATAAATTTAATCCCACATGGGGATGGACATAAAATCTTTGTGCAACCTCATCCATATCAAGACCAACCTCTTTTGCATACTCCATCATAGTTATAACGGCAGCTATGTTGAAGGCTACTTCCTGAACAGGAGTGGCCCCCGCATCTCCTACATTATATCCTTCAACCTGGGTATGTAGTGATTTTGGGCAATTTTCCAGAATAAATTTCATGGTTTCCGCCTGCAGTTTCATAGCAACTTTAGGAGGGAAAGCTATAGTATCCCATGCCCACTGGTGATAGTAATAATTGCATGGACCGATAAATACATTGCTTAAAGATTCTTTACGAACATCCATAACATAAGCGGCATACAGGGCATTTAATACAAGGGTGGCATCAAAACCGATCAGTACAGTAAATATTTTGTCAAGGGGGAGCCCTTTAAAGAGGGGTTCAAAGTCCTCTACCGTGCTTATATTAAGTCCGCAATCGCCAATCCTGCCGCGGGCCGCCGGATCGTCAGGATCCAATCCCCTCTGGGTGGGCAAATCAAGGGCAAGAACAAATGTTGTGGTAAGATCTTCTTCACTTCCAACATGAAGCCGGCTTCCTAATTTTGATAGCCAGTCCCTTCTTTTCCTGGTATCCTCAGCCGTTCCGAAACCATACCCCTGAAGCATCATAAAGGGTATTACCTGATAATGTAATGGATAATTTCCCCGGGTAAAGGGATATCCTCCTGGATGCCCTATATCTTTATAATCCATTTTCATGATGTCATCCGGGGTATATATGGATTTTAACTCAATGCCAGATCTATTATTTGCTTTTAGATCATTTGCTCCAGGCATTAAAGAACAATTTTCCTCCCACTGTTCTTTGAAGATTCTATTCTTTTCCAACACATCTTCTAAAAACATACCCATCTCCTCTTATTTAATTTAAACCTAAATAACCTGCATGACCTATGGTCACAACCAGGCAAGAAAAAAAATACAGAAGACAGAATTCAGGGGGATCGGAATAATTTATTTTACAAACTCTTCATTTAACTTCTTTATTCTGGCTTCTAACTTCTTTATTTTTATTAAACATTAAAAATGATATGTCATTTCAATACCAATGCCTATCCTGTTGCCTTTATATTTACCGTTATACCCCATCTGGCTCTTTGTGATTTTTCTTTCAATGAAAATTCCGTAATTACAAGCCATGTCAAATTGAAAATTGTCAAATTTCTTTCCTATACCAATGCATATTTCATGGGCTCTTTGATCCGGAAGCATAGGAGAAACCCACTCGCTTTTTATAGAATATGGATCATAAATATAACCACACCGTAAAAGAGTATTTCTGCCCGCAAGATATTCCATTCCTATCTGGTACCTGATACCATCTTTGGTGCCTTGAACTACAGACCTGTTAAAAATTTTTAAACGCTTATATTTGGATTTCGAATGATCAAAATATGACCAGTCCGACCACTTTAGGGCAAGAGAAAATAATATCCCCTCTTTAAATTTATAGGATATGCCCCAACTTAACATCTGGGGCCAGTATAGGTCCATGTCCATGTCATCTTTAATTCGACCTATCCTGGCATCTCCTTTAAGTGGTGTCTTCATCGGGCTCCGCCAGCTTAAACCTAAATTTAATGATGGAAAAGGTTGGTATAAAAGACCGACAGTAGATCCAAAACCAAACCCATCGGCATCTGATTTTAAATAGCCAAAGGGTGTAGGCGTATTCATTTCAGAGACTCCATAGCCAATATTAAGTTCAACGCCGACCGACAGATCAGAACGTATTTTATAGGCTACTGTGGGGTTGAGAGATAGAACCCCTACAATGGATTTAATATTATGATTAAATCCATGCTCCGGATCCTTTTTAAACTCAAAGCCACTGCCAAGGGTACTATATGTGCATAATCCCAAAGTTAAAGGGCCTGTTTTATCTGTAGAAAAACCAATATACGGTACTAAAGGATTTAATGTGTTAGTTTCATCGTAGCCAGAAGGATGCTCATAGTTCGAAGGGAGATATAAATAAAAAATGCCGCTGGTAAAATTCGAACCTTTTATCCGGGTTAATCCAGCAGGATTATAGTAAAATGCGCTTATTAAATCCACAGGTGAGGATACCACGGCTCCGCCCATTCCCAGAGCCCTTACTCCGAATGCACCAGGATCAAGGATACAGCTATTTATATTATGAATGTTCCCCATTAAACACATCACCATTAGACAGAAGATAATTAAGCTTTTTTTATAGTTTAAAAAGCTTCTCTCATTTTGCTGTCCTATCCGCATGGAATATCCTGTCAGAAAGCATTGGGAAGATATTTAAATTGCTCCCCACTTTTAATAAGGGATACAATCTCTTATTTAGTTAAAATAGTTTAATCAAATAACTTTAGGACACAGATGCAGATACACCCAAATAAATACATTTCTGATTTTACATTTATATGTCTTTTTAATCTGCGTTTGTCCGTGTCCAAAAATGAAATTTCCTATACTATAAATTT
>JAXHUS010000145.1:0-3431 GCA_034189305.1 Thermodesulfobacteriota bacterium
CCAGGGCATCGGGTTCTGAAAAAGGTTTTGCAGGAGTAAACATCCATTCCCTTATTGCCGGGTCCCAATATTTTTCCGATTTCTCCCATAATCGCAAATAGGTATCCGCATCTTTTTCCGAAAACCGCGCAATTTCCTTTGCTGTTCTTTCCTGTGTGGGATCAACATCATCAAAGGCTGAGTATTGAAGCATACATCTGTCATCTTCGATAAAAACGCAACCGGTTGTTATGTCAGTATAAGTATATTTTGCTCCATAAGTTTCCCATTCCGGAAAATCCCAATAAACGGGAATATGGTAGAAAGATGCATGATCCATTGAACAGGGATTCGCAATAAAACCGGGCACCGGCTCTTCCTGACACCAGCCTCCTCCCAGTTCATGCCTGTCTTCAAATATTCCCACACTCATTTTACCGTATTTGGTGAGATACATAGCGGTCACAAGAGCTTTATTCCCGCCGCCCACAATTACCGCATCGAAACTTAAATCCGCCATTTTAAACCTCCTGTACTATATTAAAAATGATGCCATCATAATCAATAAAAATATCATTAATATTATTTTATATTTTTATACAGTTAGTGTGCATCTTTTATGCCAGATAAATTTAATCTATTAAAAGGAATAGAAAGTAAGGGGTCAGTTAAGCTTTTTCTTAAACTAACTTTATTTGATAAAATTTTTCACATCATCAGAATATCAATAATTACTGTAATTTAAATTTTCTACTTTACCCTGACAACTGATTACCCTGAACTGTTACAATGGGCATTAACAATATTCTCCCTATTTTTTGTGGATATCTCTGGCAAATATATACGAATGTACATGGGTGCGAGAATAAGTTATAAGATTGCTCTGACGGGAGTTTAGATTGGTGCGGATGAAATTTTAAAAATAAAATTTATTGTATATGGTTTAGAAAACAATTCTAAAAAAAGCTGTAATTCTTCGTATTTTTATGGAAAGATTCCTATTTTTTGTGTGGATACTTTTTTAGTTAATTTTATAATCCATACCTTTCCCATTTCTTTCTTACTTTATCAAGGGCAGAAGGACTGGATATGCAGGGTAAAGGATGCCTTTCACCCCCCCATTCTTCCCTCGATGCCCATTCAAATGGCCAGGTTGCATCAATTAATACCCTATCCCAGTGACCTACACCGCCAGTACTCTGTTTTGTTTCTATTGGAGTTCCCGGATCCAATACACCTCCAAATGTACCCGGATAAATCAGAATATCCTTTTTAGGATTTGTTCTATTGCAGATTGCCGAAGTGACCATACCTCTGTCCCATACATCCACATCAGAATCCACTACAACCACATACTTCCCTATGTAGATAGAAAGGGTTCCCCCCCAAAGGGCTGCTGCCACCTGTTTTGCATGTCCATAATATAATTTATTTATGGCAATATAAACTATAGTGCATACTGAATTCAAGTCAAAGGCAACATTAGTTATTCCCTCAACCCCATTATTTTCTAAATGGTCCCAAACCTGTGCTACATTGCTTATTGATGCCATATAATCACAATCTGCAGGGACAAGATTTGGCCCCAGTCCGATTTGACCACTTGTTAGTATAGGGTCATCTCTAAAAGTAACACAATTTACTTTAAAAACAGGTCTTTTTTCAGCCTTTATTGAGGAATAATATCCCGGATATTCTCCAAAAGGCCCTTCCGGTCTAAACGTGTCCGGATTAAAATCAATTTCACCTTCAAGTATAATTTCACTATGTGCAGGGACCAAAAGATCTAAAGTCTCACATTTTACAAGTTCAACCGGCTCTTTTTTAATAGCCCCCCACATATCATATTCGTTTACCCCGGCCGGAAATTGAGCACATGCTACCATAATCCCTATGGGATCTGTTCCTATGGCTACTGCCAGGGGTAGCTTTTTCCCCTGGGAATAATATTTTCTTCCATGCATTGCCCAGTGCTGAATAGGAACAACAAGCCTTCCAATTGAATTTTTATCAAGAACCATCCCTCTATAAAGTCCGCAATTTATCCAGTCACTTTCCGGATCTTTTGTAATATCCATATGCCATGTGAGCATATATCGTCCCCCATCCATGGAATGCAGTTTTGGCTGAGGAAAATCAAAAAGATTTACTTCATCTCCCTTCTTTATATTTTCCTTACATGGCGCATTATTTACTACCACAGGTTTTATTGGATTTTTTATCCTTTTCCTCCATGAACTTACAAGTTCCTTAGGATGTGTATCTTCAGGAAATCCTAATGCAAGGTTCATTCTTTTCCAGCTACATAAATAGCTCATGGCTATCTTTTTGCCCGGTGTATCTTTAAAATCCTTTATATTTTCACAGATAAAAGCGGGGGCTTTTTTATATATGGATTCCTGAGAAATTGCCCCAATCTCTTCATCCCAGTCCACCTCTTCCTTTATCCTTACAAGTTCTTCTTTATCTTCAAGTAACTTAAGAAATTCTCTTAAATCTTTAAACGACATTTTGTGACTCCCTTTTCATATAAAAAAATGCATAAAATTGATAAAGATTACAGATTATAATTTTTAATTTTATAGATTATTGTTTTATAATCAATCTTTAAAATTTCTGCGGCCTTTTTTCTATTCCACTTAGTTTTTTGTAATGTCTTGAGAATAATATCCCTTTCTAATTCGGAGAATATGTCCTTTAGTGATTTAGTTTCTGAAATATTGCCATCAAATTTTACATCAGGCAATGATTCTTTATTTTCGCTATCAAATTTATCCAGAATTAAATACTCCGGCAATATTTCATCTTCACACATAAGGGCTGCTCTTCTCACAATATTTTTCAGTTCCCTTACATTCCCGGGCCAATAATGGGATTTAATCACAGCCTCTGCTTCGGGGGAAAATCCTGATATCTTCTTCCCTAATTCACGGCTTGCCATATTTAAAAAGATGGTTGCCAGATACATTATATCTTCCTTTCTTTCTCGTAAAGGAGGTATAAACAGGCCGAACTCATTAAGTCGGAAATATAGATCGGAACGGAATTTTCCTGATTTTATTAATTTTTCCAGAGGAATATTTGCCGCTGCAATAAGCCGAACATCCAGCGGTATGGATTTTGTTGATCCAATTCTTTGCATTCGTTTATCATGAACAATTTTTAGTAGTTTACTCTGTAGATGAAAGGGAAGATTTTCAATATCGTCTAAAAAGATGGTTCCTCCATTGGCTGATTCAAAGTAACCTTTTTTCTGCTGGCCTGCTCCAGTAAAAGAGCCCTTTTCATAGCCAAATAATTCACTTTCTATAAGAGTTTCAGGTATTGCCCCGCAATCTACAGAAACAAAAGGGCCTTTATTTCCTAAACTATAATTATGAATAATTTTTGCCACAAAACTTTTGCCGCTTCCACTTTCACCTTGAATGAGAACAGTAAAATTGGTTCTTGCA
>JAXHUS010000146.1:0-3915 GCA_034189305.1 Thermodesulfobacteriota bacterium
AAACCCATTTGCAAGTCTATAGTGCTTCTCATGGGTTTAAAAAGCATATTAAAAACAGATAAAATATGGTTTCTTATATAGATAAGGGGGTTTTCCATAATTATGGAAGAGGCAATTTTTGCTTCAAATTTCATATACTCTATTGGTTCATGTTTTATATTGCCCTGGAATGCAGATCGTGCCTTTTTGCGCAAAATTTCTTGAGATTTAGATATTGATATTCCTTCCTTCATGGAATAAACACCGGCAGCACGATAATATAAGAGACTTTTATAGCCAATAGTGCTCAAAAACGGGGAACCAAAAACAACCTGGTTACGAACTAACCATGGAGAAACGGTAAGAAAGCAGAAGAATAAATAGAGAAAAATCCGATTAAATAAATAGAGCTTTGTTGTTCTGGAAAATAAAAGAAGTAAGATAATTACAAAAATAGGAAGAAAAACTGCAATAGGACGACACAAAATAGAAAATCCCATCAATATACCGGAATAGCATAACGTAAGGCTTTTCTTCTGTGCCTTCAAATTGAATACTAAAAATAAGATCGAAAATGTGAGTAAAAAGGTAAAAAGTGTTTCGGTAAGCAAACAGTTTGACAATACTACCGAAGGTATGTCTACGGCAATAATTCCTCCGGCGAGAAAAGCAGGTTTCCAGTTACCTGTCAGTGCATATGTTAAAAAAATAACAAGTATACAGGTAACAGAAGATAACAGGATTTGAATAAAGATAATACCCGGAGCATTCAATCCAAACCAACTCAATGAACTTATAAACAATGGATACAAAGGAGTTCGGCTGTGGTTGGGCATAAGAGGCATATTATTACTGGAGCTAAAAGAGTTGTGATTAATAATATTCTCAGCTATCTGCCAGTAACCGTATGAATCGACCTGGAAAAAGCCTCCGGGATTTCTCATCAGAATTCCTGAGAATAGCAAGATTCTGGTAGTTAATGCAACTATTGCTACTATTATGATTCCGGATAGAACTTTATTCATGTTCATCATTCTGTCCATCGTGCGAAAAATATAAAAAAGTGGATTGATAAGAACATTGATCATATCCATTTGTTCTTTTTCCCAAGCTACAGCACGGAACTAAATCCTGACGAGATGCTCAACCAGGATGTAAAAAGCAATGCTGTGGGACGAACGATAGCTCGAACTCAACAAGAGCTAATAACAAATACCAGAAGCTATCTTTGGAGTCGCCAACGGCAACCCCACATTGTTAAAAGATACTTTCAGGAAAAACATGTTCGTTATGCAGCAATGGAAACTATTTTTTAGTGCTCCCAGTAATAATAATCTTATAGTTTTCTATCTAAATACCAGTTTCTATTCTGTAAGGCAATATTAAATGCTTTTGTCCCTTTTTATGAATAATTTGCCAGAATACCCCGTCCTGTGGACAGGGGATGAATGGTATACAATAAATAGCCTTATAGTTAATCTATTTTTCTAATCCGGAACTCCTCCATACTGGTATGGGTTTGATAAAGGCCAGAAATTTTAAATCATGTCCGCAATGTAAGCAGCGGAATTTCTTATTTCCCTGGAAAGGAATTTTGGGTAAAAGATTTTGTATCACATCATAGATGAGGGTAATAAGTTCCGATGTCTTTTCAATGGATAGTCCGCTGTTTGGATTCAGAAAACCATAATGCCTCAGTTTCATAAATCCGGTTGGAAGCAAAGAGTATCTTACCTGGATAGTACTAATTGGATTAAGCAGCCTCTATGCTGTGAGCTGGATTTTAAGCAGAAATAAATGAAAACAAATGCTAAAAGATATCTATTTCTACAACGGACTCAGTTCCTTCGCCGCTGTGAATCGCGTTGGCAGGAACTAATACTAAAAACAATTTTTCAGATTGACATATAATCTTAGATTATGTACAGTCTTTCAGTACAATCGATTCGGAGGTAAATATGGCAATCCATACAACATACACACACGCACGAGTAAAGCTATCATCTTTGCTGGATGAAGTTACTAAAAATCGTGAAGTTGTTATTAGGCTTCTTTCATCTCTCGATAAAGTAAAGAAGGCATCAGGAAGACCTCAAACCATCGATGATCTCCGCAGCTAGGTTGGGTTTGAGTAAACTCCCAAAGAAAAAAACAAGATCCAAAACGCAGCGAGAATCTGTATTTCAACTCGAATTCAGAGAAGAATTATCAAAAATTACCTCGAAAGAACGAAAGGAGTTTACCATGATAAGAAATGTTATCGTTTTTTGCACAGTATTTTTGTTCTTTATCGGACAGAACATATCAGCATACGTTGATCCCGGGCAAAAGGAACATGAAGCAATGATGCAGGAACAGGAAAAAATGAAACATGAACATATTATGAGGCAGCCGGCCAAAGAAGTTATTGTTGACGGAATCAGGGTAAGTTTCTGGGTGGAAACCATGATGGAGCATCACCAGATGATGGACAAGATGAATATCCCTATGGCCGGCATGAAAATGGATCCAGATTCCACCCATGAAATTTCAATTTCTTTATTTGATGTAAATTCAAAAAAACCCATAACCAACGCTAAAATTAACTTAAAGATCATCCGTCCCGATGGTTCTGATCAGATAAAAATGGCCATGTGGATGAAGGGGATGAATCATTTCGGAGCTGATTTTAAAATGGATCAGAAAGGGGAATATCAGGTTCTCACTCTATTTAAAGTAGGGGATAAAAAACATAAGGCAGGATTTTATTATCATATGGGTCAGCCTCATCAACATTAAACAACCATAATTTTATTTGGTTCCCGATATAGAAAAGGCCAATTGTTCAGTAGAAAATTTTACCAATTCTTAAGGTCATTAACTCGGGGAAAAGCGAACGGCCTCCCAAAATTCTTCTCTAAGGGAAGCCTCTAAAGTGTTAAACTTGTCAAAATGCTTATTTTCCCAAACTGCCAGTGATTCGTAGAGTTTTTTTGCGTTTGGGTTATTAGTCTTTTTAGCTGCTTCCTGATAGAAATTCAATGCCTCCAATTCAAGATTCATAGCAATGCTAATAGCAGAGGCCTCAAACCAGGTGTGTTTCAAACTGTTCTTGAGCTCTTCATTTATTACGTTATCGGCAATATCAAAGGAAGGTTCTGGTTTTAATTCATCCGGTATCCAGTTATCACTTTTTAATAATTCGTCATAGTTCATTTCAAGGAACTTCCTGTGTAATACCTCTTGTTCTGCAAAATAAAGAAATAAATCTCTTATTTTTTTGTTGGACGTCTTTTCCGCTGCTGTTTTATAAAATTGTTCACCTTTTATTTCCAAAATGATAGCGGATTTTATTGCCTGCATTACATTATCTAATGTTGAGTCATTTTTTATATTCATTGTCTGTTCCCTCTAAATTAAGAGCTTTTTTATTTTTATTAGACATTAATGAAAAGTGCTTGTCAATATATTTTTGCGGTATATTTAAAAGAAATTTTATAAACTAATATCGGCTAGAGATATTTAAAAGCTTGACACTAGCCAGTCTTATAAATTCTGCATGCTTAACTGGTAAAATATATTTTTAAGAATCTTATTTTTGAACCATTTTTGACGAGAGTGGGAAACTCGAAATACGAATATCTAAATTCTAAACAAATTCAAATGACACAAATTTCAATTACCAAAACTTAAACCCGCAGAACCCAGGAGAAAACAGTTCATTTTTTGTTTTGAGTTTTGATATTGTTTCGGATCTGGTATTTTCATATTCGGATTTTTACGATAGTTGTTCATCATATCTACGCAATATGTTAATTTAAGTATAGAATTACGGCATGTTAGCTAAATTTTAAAAGTGAACTGTTTAAAAATTAAAAGTGAACTATATTTAAGTCACAATTTTTAACTCTTTGAACATCAATAAGATTATTATTACACCAGAATCTTACTTCAGAT
>JAXHUS010000147.1:0-5424 GCA_034189305.1 Thermodesulfobacteriota bacterium
GTTAAGTTTCTTCTCTTTGTTCTCTGATTTCATCTGCTTTTATTAAAATCTCCTGGTAAATGAATAGGGGACGATATGCAAGCGAACAGGCTAACAGGCTAACAGGCTATTTATATACATCTCCTCTGAAGTCTATCTTTTCAACAAATAAAATTTTATCGGTTTTACTCGGTTCAAAAATTATCCTTAATTTCCCTTTTTTCAATCTATAATAGCCCTTCCATTCAGCGCTCAGTTTCTTAAGGTCAATGTTTACATTCTCGCCTTTCATCTTCATTAAAAACTTTTTTAGTTCTTTTCTTACCTCAATGAGAATATTTTGTTTTTCAACAAACTTTTTTGCATCTCTTGAGTAATCTATTCTCCATTTCATGTTTCAATGGTCTCACTATAGGCTGCTTCTTTATCTGCTGACGGTTTACCGTATAGTTTTTTAATATCTTCCATCTCCTCTTTCGACACTACCGGAACGCTTTTAAGAAATAACTCTAATGTCTCTTCATTTAAAACTTCTCTTACAGCTTCTTTTATTAGGCCGTAGAGTTCATCTTTGGTAATGGTAACCTCCATGGCTAAGCCTCCTTTGGTAAAATAGCGGACATCCAAATTAGAGGAAAATGTTAGAGTGGATGTTAGAGCGGGACGCCCTTAAAATGTTAAGTTTCTTCTCTTTGTTCTCTGATTTCATCTGCTTTTATTAAAATCTCCTGGTAAATGAATAGGGGACGATATGCAAGCGAACAGGCTAACAGGCTGGCAAGCTATTAACTGAGTAACATTGTTGATTAACCTATCAGATACATTCATTATCCCTTTATTTCAGCAACCCTTCTATCTCCTCATCTGTAAAGCCAAACTGGCGAAATATTCTTAACACATAAGGAGGTGAAAATTCCCTTTCGCCCATGTCAATAGGTACCACTCTCTTTTCCCCCTTACCTTCTCTATAAAACTTGCAGCCACCAGATTCCAACAGTCGGATGAGTTGTTTTGCTTTCAAAGACGGCACATTTTCAGGCATATAACGCTCTCATTTCCAACGGTTCTGAAATGGCTTCTAAGCCTTCTACCTTCAAAAATTCATGCAACTCCTTTATTGACAAAGGAGCAGAGTGAATATCCTCGTCCGCCTTTCGAACTTCCTCAATAGAGTCTATCGCTTCTTTTAGCTTTGCGACCGCCTTTTCCTTTGTATGACCCTGTCCGACAATTCCGTTTTCTAAACATAAGGCAACCCAATACGGGCCACTTTTTCTTAATACACTTGTATAAAAATCCATTGTATTACCTCCTGTGGAAAATAGGGGACTTTGTTAAAAACTTTAACTTTAACCGGTATTTGTTTTATGTTTTTTTCATACCTGTCAGAATTTAGCATCAGATAGAAAGCTGACAGACGAGCAAGCTGGCAGAGCTGGCTGGCTAACCGCTAACCTTTTTGTAAAAGTTCCAAAGCAATTTCCCTTGTAATTCCAGCCTGCCTCTAAATAGAACTTAATGTGCCTTCTGGAATACTTCTTTTATTTCGCGGAACAATCACAACTCTATTTTTTCCACCATAATATCCAGCAAAGACGTCTTCTTTGCTATGGTTTTAGCGTTATCCCTATCTGACTCAATATCCATGCTACGTCACGGCTCGATAGATTCTTAGGCATATTGCAATTGCAAGGTTAGTGGGATTGACTTGAAAGTTTTTTCCTCTATCTCATGTTCTGGGAAAAGAAACTGTTTCAACTCACTCATAGGAACAGGTCTATAAATTTCTTTCTCCCGTCCCTCAGAGATCATGTACTCGACATATGACTCAATAGCACGCCTCAAACCTTCAAAGGCTTCTTTCTTTGTCTTCCCACATGAAGCAACATCCAGTTCTACGCACAAAGAGGCATATTGATTACCTTCTTTCTTGATAAAACAAGTTGCCTCCATTTTTTCTCCTTCCTATAGATGCTGTAGATGGACGACAGTCCTCATAATCGCCTTTAATTCCCAATAGTTATCAACCTATTTTTAAATCCCTTTTTTCCCGGTCTACCGATTTTGACGACCGAGTGTGACTAGGGTCACCCATTAAGAATAAATATTGCAAAGATTGGGGTCACACCTTCATTACACATTTAACACTCCCTACTTATTAAACGATCCGATTCGGAAATGGGCAACGTTGGTAAATTATAATAATTATGCAATATATTCGCGTATAAAATAAAAGGGACTTGCGTTTTTTAGAGATTAAAAATCGTATGAGTAATACAGGGCAATGCCCCTGTCTTCTGCATATTTCTCTGCATCAGGCTCACTTGTCATATAGGTGACCAATACAGGAAATATCTCTTTAAATACTACATCAAGCCTTTTTAGCTTCCTTCTTACAAATTCATTTACATCGTTTTTTGATAGCTGGCTTTTACATTCTCCAACAATAACTATTTCCCTGCCATCCTTTACCGCCTCTCCAATAATATTTAATTCTATTTCTTTCCCTTTGTTGTCTTTTATATACTGTCTCTTTAGTTTACCCCGGACAATAAGATTAAAATCTCTTTTCAGCAGATCAGGCAGTGCCTTAAAAGATTTATCCTCAAGCCCATATCCGACTGTATCTGAAATTCCCCCAAGCTGTTTTCTGGTTTCTTTATGCTCTATAACAAGCTCATGAAGCTCATTTTCCGTTCTCTTCTGGGCCTCTGCCAGTTCCCCCACTTTAATATCCGTTCTCTTCTGGGCCTCTGCCAGTTCCCTTACGATTTCCTTAAGCTCATTAAAATCTCCAGTCTTTACCAGATCGCTGTACGCTTCTGTTATTACCTCTGAAAGCAAAGCTGCCTGGGCTTTATCAAAAGCACTTTCCAATCTCTTCTTTATGTCAATAGCTGTCTGCATATACTTTTATCTCATCAATTAAGTTATTCTGATTAATGTAATTAATATATCAATTTCCTTAATACGTTTCAAGATTTTTAAAACAATGGAAAGAATGAAGATTAAATTTAAAATCTATTTAAATCCCATATTTTATATAAGCATCCCCTACAAATAAATTCCTATCCTCTTTCCTTTTTTTATTCCCCCCATCATTAATAAATGAAATGCTTAATTTTATATATCCACTTTTTGTTATGGTATGAAAAATGTAATCCTTCCAATCCTTATTATTGATATAGGCTTCGCCAATCACTTTGCCACCCAGTTTAACCACCATAAAGGGCCATATTCCGTCAGCTGCGGATCCTTTAGCCTGTATCCTGAATTCCACAGGACCGCCTTTTAACTTTACCGGGACGGAAACATTTGAGGTCCATGCTAAAAAACCATTCTTTATGATGTGTTTGCCATAAGCTATTCCTTTCCACTGGTTTTTCTTAATATGCTTAGCACATCCTTCAACTGTTTCCTCCGGCATGAAATTGTTTCTTTCTTTAAAACCCAACTCGCTCAGCTTTTGATGTAAAACATAAGCAATTTCTTTGTACTCTTTTAAACCCGGGAAGCCATCAATTTGACCGGGATATAATCTACTTACATATAAATAATAATCCTCAAGACCCTGAAGAGTTTTCCATGCCTCATTAAACATTTTTTGGGACAGTACACCTTTACCCTGTAACTTTAGGGCGAGGCCTTTGTCTATTAACGCTTTTGTCTTTAGAAGTTCATAATACTCTGCCAGAGCAAGCTCCCTTCTCCTTCCCGTCCAATCAGCCTTTTTTGTGAGATATTTTGCAAACCATCGATGTTTATTATCCGGTATTATCCTTGCAACCTCATCATAAGTTTTTAAATACTTCCAGCAAAGTTTAAATATGTTCCAAAAATAACTTCCGTTTATTTTGATTACCTTTTTTAAAATTTCAATTGTTTGAGATTGTGTATCGGAGGAAAGATAATCCCATTGAGTTAAATAATAGTATCCTGTGCTGTAAAGTATATAGGCATCAGATGGCGCAAGGACACAGGCTTTATTTAAGTAAGTGAATGGATTGTCTGACAGATTAACAGGGTTTATAGTTTTTTTTAAGTCCTTTATGTTGGTGGTATTTTCTGATAACCAGGATATTTGGCCCAGGATCCAACCAAGGTTTAAGTGGGCATAAGCATTAGAGGGATTCAACTGTAAAACGTTTTTATACGATTTAACAGACTTGTGTCCTGAGTCAAAGATATTTTCTAAAGGATAGAATACCCATTCCCCCTTTTCTAATTTCCATCTTCCTCCCGCAATCTTTTTATGAAACATTCTGGTATAGAGTGCGGCTAATTTATAGTGATATTCAGCATTTGATGAATCAATGGCAATGGCCTTATTTAAACGGCTTATATGCTGGGAAACCGGAATACTTGTAATCTTGTTTTCCCACAAGGAAACAGATTGGGCAGGATAGCATCTCTCGGCAACCCACTGTTTTGTAATGGAAATGCCATACCAGATTATGAGAATAAATATGATGGTGGGAATTATATATTTTCGCAACTTAAGCTTCAGACCTCCTTAAATTCACACTACTAAAGGTCAGCCCCATAATTACGGCTAATAACATTGCATTGGCAGGGATGTGAAGATTGAAATCCGTAATGCTATGGAAAAGTAATGATACAAGTGCGGACAATCCTCCCAGGGTTATCCCTTTCACAAAAGGGTCCCTTCTTTCCCGCCACTTTCCAATTATCTTTATCATATAAAAGCCGACCCCTCCAAATATTATTATAAAACCGATAAGCCCCGCCTCAGACAAAAATTCCATATAATCATTATGGGCGTGCTTATATACGTTCCGGGATGTAAAGGTCTTGTATTTGGGGAAAATATGTTCATATGTTCCCAGGCCGGTTCCCAGAATTGGGAAATCTTTTATTAAATTAACAGTATCTTTCCATACTGCCAGTCGTCCACTTTCAGAAGTCCAGTTCTGGGATACAACGGAAAATCTTTTCATCACCGGATCCAGTCCAATCCATGCCCCCCAAAATATCAGGATAAGGGTTACGGTAAAAATAAAAGATAAAATTCTCCTTCCCTTTCTTTTGCTTGAGCTTATAAGCATTAAAGCCATAAATCCCATTGAACTCAGTAGACTTAAAATGCCCATTCGAGACTGAGAAAAGATCAATGCCAGAATCATAATTATTACCGCAAAAATGAGTAGAGAATTAATTGAGAGTCTTGTATCAACTGTCGAGAGGTGATACCTCCAGGATTTTGACTTACGATTGATAACCGGGGAGCGCTGGCTAAGAAAATATCCTAATGTCAGAGGGATGACCATCTCCAGGTATCCGGCAAAGTGATTGCGATTAATATAGGTTCCTGTTACACAATCGGTATAATATTTTTTCTTAAATAAAAATATATGCTGATGCCTGCTTAAGTATTCCACAAGACCATAAAATGCCTCGAAGCATCCAACAAGCATTAAAATAAAT
>JAXHUS010000148.1:0-12421 GCA_034189305.1 Thermodesulfobacteriota bacterium
AATCTTTTTTTTCTTTAAGCCAGACAAAAATTTCTACGCTTGGTTCTGTATATGGGAAGAAAGCAGGGCGGAATTCAAATTTATTGAATCCCATTTTTTTATAAAAAACTTCTAAGGTTCCAAGCAAATGAGCAAAAGAAGCGTTTTTATCAATGATGATTCCGTCTACCTGATGGAATATTGGTAAATGCTTATAATCAATACTCTCTCTGCGAAATACCAAACCAACATTAAAAAATTTCTGGGTACCTTCAGGACTTTTTGCCAGAGCCCGAATAGTGGATGCTGTAGTATGGGTTCTCAGTACATTCTGCTTTGCCTTTTCAGATATCCATTTGTATTGCCAGCCCAAAGAGCCGGTATTACCACCATTCTCATGGGTTTCTTTTACTTTATTCACCAGTTCCTCTTCAGGAAGAACCGCTGACCCGGGTTTCTCAATAAAAAACGTATCCTGCATTTCCCTTGCAGGATGATCTTGAGGTTGAAAAAGGGCATCGAAATCCCAGAAGGAAGATTCAACTAAAGAAGAGTTAATTTCCTTAAAACCCATCTCCAAAAATATCCTGCGGGTCGATTCTAAAATTTTTGAAATGGGATGGAATTTTCCCGGTATAAGTTTTACAGTATCTAAATTTATATTATATTTTTTAAATGTAAAATCCTTCCATTTACCATCTTTTAAAAGTTCCGGAGTAAGCTGTGTTATATAAGAAAGCTTTTCTATTCCCTCTAAAAGCAGTTTTTTACCTTTATCTGAAAGGGAACACATTCTTCGAATCCTCTCTTTTTCTTCTACTATTTGCCTTCGGCCTTTTAACAGTTCCAAAGCATTCTCAAGATCAATATTTCTCCACCTGATTTCTTCAGCAGTCAAAAACTCGCATTCACAAAGGACTTCCATCAGTTTTTCATCTTCTAATTTTTTATTTAAAGCATCTTTTCCGGTTTCGGTAAGAATTAAAAGATTTTTCTCTTTTTGTGCCCAGGCTTTTTTATCCAAAATTTTCAGGCTTTCTCCAACCACCTTTGTCTCTTCACAAATTCCCTCTCCCACTTCCTTTATTGTAACCGGCCTGTTTTGTAAATTTAAATATTTAATTATTCTCCTCTCCGGTAGTTCCCTTTCCTCGAAATATTTCCCCTTTTTACCAAGTCTGTATTCTTTATATTTAACCTCTTTTAAAAATATTAAGCCCAATTCCGATAAAGCCTGGACCGCTCCCGCAATAAAAATAAGATCTATGTTAAGCTTATCCGCAAGCTCTTCTTGAGAAAGCTCACCCCCCCCTTCTAAACAATGTAGAATCTTATATTGGTCATCGGGAAACCTTTTTTGAATCATTCTTATATATTCTCTTTGGCCAATTTTACCAGATTGGAAAAAGTAGAAGGATTAAAAACAGCAATATCAGCTAAAATTTTTCTGTCTAATTGAACACCAGCCTTTTGAAGGCCATGCATCAATTTACTGTAAGAAATCTGATTTGATCGGGCTGCTGCATTTATTCTTGTAATCCAGAGTCTGCGAAATTCCCTTTTTTTAACTCGCCGGTCCCTATAAGCATATTTTAAAGCCCGTTCCACCGCTTCTTTTGCTGATTTCAGCAATTTTCCCCTGGCACCTCGATAACCCTTAGCCATTTTTAGGATCTTCTTTCTTCTCCTTGCCTCTCTTACACCTCTTTTTACTCTTGACATTGTTCACCTCATAAAGAATAGGGAATTAATCTTTTTATATTTTTCTTATCAACGCCTGAAACAAGCGTGGATTTTCTGAGTCTTCTTTTTCGTTTAGGATTTTTGGTAGTTAAAATATGGCTTGCATATGCCTTATTCCTTTTGATTTTTCCCTGTCCGGTTAATTTAAAACGCTTATTTGCGCTTCTGTTTGTTTTAATTTTCGGCACAACTGACTCCCTTCTTTTTTATAAAAGACATAAAAATTAGCAACAAATATTGATATTTATATATATGGATTTTTATAAATTTATTAAATAGTCATTTGTAATTTTTGGGGACAAAGATCATAACCAGATTCCGCCCTTCCAACCTTTTTTCCTGTTCCACCGTTCCATACATCTTTATTTCTTCCGTTATTTTATCCAAAAGTTCCATTCCTAATTCAGAATGGGTAATTTGCCTTCCTTTAAAAACAATTGAAACTTTAACCTTATGACCGGATTCTAAAAATTTTTTTATATGATTAATTTTAAATTTTAAATCGTGAATATTAGTTCCGGGACCCATTTTTATCTCTTTTAATTGGCCCAGATGCTGAACCCTTTTTTTTGCTTGATGGTGCTTTTTGCTGAGAAGGTATCTGAACTTCCCATAATCCATTATTTTACAGACAGGAGGACTGGAATTGGGGGAAACCTCCACTAAATCCATATCCTTCTCATCAGAGAGCCTTAAAGCCTCAGCTATTGACATGACACCACATTGAGTTCCATCAACATCAATTACCCTAACTTTTTCCGCCCTGATTTCTTTATTAACCCTATTGGAATCTTTTGGTATGCTAATTACCTCTCTTTCTTTTTTAATTAAGTAAGGAATATAATCGAATTAATCCTTAATAACAATCTTTTTTTGAAGATAAATTGATTTCCTGTTCCTTTTTTATAAGTTCGATAAACTCTTCTATTAACATTATAGGAAGGTTTTCACCACTTCTCTTTCTTGATGTCACACTACCTTCTTTTACCTCCTTATCTCCTATGATCAGCATATAAGGAACCTTTTGGAGTTGTGCTTCTCTTATTTTTAATTTAAGGCTTTCATTCCTTAAATCTTTTTCCACCCTGATACCTTCATTTTGCATTTGTTTGTAGACTTTAAGGGAATATTCAATATGGTTCTCATTGATATTCATTATAATTGCCTGAATCGGTGACAACCACACAGGAAAGGCTCCATTATAATGTTCAATTAACACTCCTATAAAACGTTCTAAGGACCCTAAAATTACCCTGTGGAGCATAACCGGCCGATGTTTTCCTCCATCCTGTCCAATGTAAGCAAGATCAAAACGTAAAGGCAAAGTGAAATCGCATTGTATTGTAGCACATTGCCAGCTTCTTTCTAATATATCCTTTAATTTAACATCAATCTTGGGTCCATAAAAAGCGCCTTCCCCTTCATTTATGTTAAGGGGAAGGTTTTTAATTTTAAGGGACTTTATCAGTGCATTTGTTGCTCTTTCCCAGTCCTCATCACTACCAATAGATTTTTCTGGACGTGTGCTCAATTCAAGTTCAAAGTCAAAGTCAAAAAACTGCATAACTTCCAGAACAAAATCAATAACACCACTTATTTCACTTTCTAACTGATCCGGTCGGCAAAAAATATGGGCATCGTCCTGAGTAAATTCCCTGACTCTGGTAAGGCCATGAAGCACGCCTGACTTTTCATGGCGATGTACTGTTCCAAGTTCAAAATAACGAATTGGCAAATCACGGTAACTTCTTATCCTTGACTTATAAATTAATATATGGGAAAGGCAGTTCATCGGTTTTAATCCATATCTAATTTCATCCACTTCCGTAAAGTACATGTTTTCTAAATAGTTTGCAAGATGCCCTGATTTTTCCCAAAGATCTAACTTTAATATCTGGGGGCCCTTTACTATTTCATATCCTCTTTTTAAATGTTCTTTTTTTTCAAAATCCTCAATTATTGTCCTTAACAAAGTGCCTTTTGGATGATATATCACAAGACCACCGCCTGCTTCTTCATGAAGACTGAATAAGTCAAGCTCTTTACCCAATCTTCTATGATCTCGCTTTTTTGCCTCCTCTAATCTATAAAGATAATGTTTTAGGGCTTTTTTATCAGGAAAAGCAGTCCCATAAATTCTCTGAAGCATTTTATTATTTTCATCACCCCTCCAGTAGGCACCGGCTACACCGGTTAATTTAAATGCTTTAATCTGCGACGTAGAAAAAAGATGGGGCCCGCGACAAAGATCAACAAAATCATTATGATGATAAAGGGATATGTGATCATCCCCTATATCTTCAAGTAATAAAATCTTATAATGTTCCCCCCTTTTATTAAAAAGACTTATCGCATCTTCTCTTTTAATCTCCTCACGAATAAATGAATATCCATTTTTTATAATTTCTTCCATTCTTTTTTCAATCTCGGGGAAGTCAGAAGGTATAAAAGTATGAGGACTGTCTAAATCATAATAAAACCCATTATCCGTAGCCGGACCGATTGCAAGTTTTGTGTCGGGGAAAAGTTCTTGAAGAACCTGGGCCATAACATGGGAGGCGCTATGACGTAAAATCTTCAAGCCTTCTTTTGAACTTATTTCTATCACTTCAACTTCTCCTTCCACCTCCAGTGGAAGGGTTAAATCAATAATTTTATCATTAACTTTTCCCGCTGCAATTTGCTTTAAATTATTAAAATTTATTGAATCCAGGATTTCTTTTAATGTAATTCCTTCAGGATATTCACCTTTATGAATCCCGACTATATTTATTTTAATCACTTTTTTTAACTTTCATTCATTTTTATAATAAAGAAAAGGCATCAGCTATAATGATGCCCTTTTAAATTAGTACCATTAAGTTTTTAAGATGTTAAATTTTTAACTCCTTTTTCCATTTTTCAAAATATAGGCACGGGCGGTTTCGAACCGCCGACTTCTACCGCGTCAAGGTAGCGCTCTCCCCCTGAGCTACGTGCCTAATAATCTTAACTTTCCAAGATTTGATAACAATTTTACCCCATTTTGTCAAGAAATAAAACTCCAGGACTTTCCCCAAAAAAGAAGTCAATAATTCTAGATGACGGTAGTGATAGTGAAGAGAAAGGAAAAAAAGGAAAGTGGTAATTAGATTTTTTTTTAAAAAAAAAGGCCTCTCAGCTAATTCAGGATTTCGAGCAAAGATGGAAATATTAGAGACGTATGTATTGAAGGCATCAAAGAGGATATTTGGTATACCAGACTTCAGATATTATGCCATAGCTGATGGTATTCGTGAATTATTAAATAGGTAAAATAGGGGAATTGTGAAATCTGTAAAAGTCATGACTAAACAAAATCAGTTGACTCTTTTTGACCCTTAGAATTTTTTGGGGAAAGTCCTGTAATATACTCAATCTCCTCAATGAAAACGATAATGATGATAGACTATAAAACAAATAAAGGTTTATTTGTTAGTTAATATGCCCGCTAAAATAGAATAAACTTTTAAAATTCCAATAACTTCTTCTCTAATGTAAAAATTCTATCCCTTATTGCCGCTGCTCGTTCATATTCCAATAGTTTTGCCGCCTTTTTCATATCATTTTTTAATTTTTTAATATGTTTTGGAATTTCTTTGGGACCGATTTCTTTATCTTTCTTCCCTTCCTTTATTGACACGGTATAATAATCCATCTCATAAATCGACTCCATAATATTATGGATTGATTTTTGAATGCTCTTAGGGGTGATGTTATGTTTTTTATTATAGTCTATCTGCAATTTTCTTCTTCTATTTGTTTCTAAAACAGTTGACTCAATTGCGGATGTTAAATGTTCTGCATACATTATTACCTTTCCATCTACATTTCTTGCTGCCCGGCCACAGGTCTGTATTAATGACCTTTCTGACCTTAAAAAACCTTCTTTATCAGCATCAAGAATCGCCACTAAAGTGACTTCAGGAATATCCAGTCCCTCTCTCAATAAATTTATACCTATTAACACATCAAACTTTCCTAGACGCAGATCTTTTATTATTTCAACCCTTTCTAAAGAATCGATTTCGGAATGCAGGTATTTTACCTTTATACCAAGATCAACATAATATTCAGTCAGGTCTTCCGCCATCCTCTTGGTTAAAGTTGTTACCAGAATTCTTTCCTTTTTCTCTATTCTTTTTTTAATCTCATCTAAAAGGTCATCAACCTGCCTTTTAGCGCTCCTTAAAATTATTTCCGGATCCGCAAGACCCGTTGGACGAATTATCTGTTCTATGATCTTCCCATTACTTTTTTTCAGTTCATATTCTGCCGGGGTGGCTGAAACATATATAACCTGACTCACTTTCTTTTCAAATTCCTCGAAAGTTAGGGGCCGGTTATCTAAAGCCGATGGGAGTCTGAATCCATATTCAACCAGGGTCTTTTTTCTGGAATAGTCCCCTTTATACATTCCGTTAAGTTGAGGTACGGTCACATGACTTTCGTCAACAAAAAGGAGAAAATCTTTAGGCAAGTAATCCATCAGGGTATAAGATGGTTCTCCTTCCTTTCTGCCTGTAAGATGTCTTGAATAATTCTCAATTCCGTTACAATAACCCAATTCCTCCATCATCTCTAAATCAAACAGAGTTCTTTCTTTGATTCGTTGCGCCTCTATAAATTTTTTTTGTTGTTCAAAATAGTTGATCTGGCCGGATAATTCTTCCCGAATTTTATAAACAGCCTGTTTCATTCGATCTTTTGAAACTACATAATGACTGCCTGGATAAATGGCAAGTTTTTTCATCCTGTTTTGAGTCCTTCCCCGAAGGGGATCTATTTCGGTTAAACTTTCAATTTCGTCCCCGAATAGCTCAATTCGAATTGCTTTATCCCCTGTATAAGCAGGAAAAACATCAATCCTATCTCCCCTTACCCTGAAGGTTCCCCTGTAAAAATCTATATCATTTCTCTGATATTGTATCTCAATAAGGCGGGATAGAATGCTTTCCCTTTCTATTTTCATACCTTTTTCCAGCCAGAGCATCATTTCATGATAATCTTCGGGTGCTCCGATCCCGTATATACAGGAGACACTTGCAACAATAACTATATCTCTTCTTTCCATAACGGAATAAGTAGCAGAATGCCGCATTTTATCGATCTCTTCATTAATAGAGGAATCTTTTTCTATATATATATCTGTTTTGGGTATATATGCCTCGGGTTGGTAATAATCATAATAACTTATAAAGTATTCAACTGCATTTTTGGGGAATAGTTCCTTAAACTCTGAAAATAATTGGGCAGCCAGGGTTTTATTATGAGCAATTACAAGGGTTGGTTTTTGTATCTGTGCTATAATATTTGCCATGGTAAAGGTTTTCCCTGAACCTGTTACCCCAAGCAAAACCTGATGCTTTGACTCCTGTCTTATTCCACTGACAAGACTGCTAATGGCCTTTGGTTGATCTCCTTTAGGCTTATAATTTGAGACCAACTCAAACTTCATTTTACTTCCCAGATTGTTCCCTGAACGGTGTCTTTAAGAATAATACTATGGGTCGCAAGCTTTTCTCTTATCTCATCGGCTTTTCCCCAATCCTTTTCTTTCCTTGCCCTGTTCCTTTCTTTGATCAGGGATTCTATCTCCTCCAAACTTAAAGACAAAAGGGAGAGTTTTTTATTCCTTTTTTCCGTTTTGTAAATCTCTGGAGAGCTGTCAAAAATTCCTAATATTTCGGCCAATGGTTTAATTATAGCTCTTGCCTCGTTAACTAAACCAAAGGTAAATGAATTATAATTTGAAGGGTTTGTATTACTTAAATAACGATTAACCATGCGCATGGTATCAAGAAGATAACCTATAGCAGCCGCGCTATTAAAATCATCATCCATAGCTGAAATAAATTTCTCTTTAAGGGCAATAACTTTTTCATATACCTTTTTCTCCTCATGGGTTTGTGCTTCTACCCTTTCAGTCGGAGGCTGAATATCTTTGATAATATTATCCAAATTGAAAATAAAGCTGTAAAATCTATCAAGGGTAGCCTCTGACTTTTCTATCTCCTTTTCATTGTAGTCCACAGGAGATCTATAATGATGAGAAAGAAGAAATAACCTCAGGGCCTCAGGATGATATTTTTTTAGAATTTCTTTTATTGTAGTTATATTCCCCAGGGATTTTGACATCTTTTCCTGGTTAATATTCACAAAACCATTGTGTATCCAGTAATTGACAAAATTATGTCCTGTTGCAGATTCAGACTGGGCAATTTCATTTTCGTGATGAGGAAAGACTAAATCCATACCCCCACCATGTATATCAAAATTATCACCTAAATATTTCTGACTCATTACAGAACATTCAATGTGCCAGCCAGGTCTTCCTTCACCCCATGGGCTTTTCCAGGACGGTTCCCCTTTTTTGCTTTTTTTCCATAAGGCAAAATCTAAAGGGTTCTTTTTTCTTTCATCAATTTCAACTCTGGCACCGTATAAAAGATCTGCTATATTTTTTCCCGAAAGCTTTCCGTAAGATCTAAACTTTTCAACAGAAAAATAAACATCACCTTCAATATTGTATGCATATCCTCTTTCTATAAGAAGGGTAACCATATCTATGATCTCTTTTATATTTTGCGTTGCCTTTGGGGTTATATCCGGGGTTTTTATCTTGAGTTTATCCATATCCCTGTCAAATTCTTCAATATATCGCCGGGAAATTTCTCTATAATTAACCCCCTCCTTTATTGATCTATTTATTATTTTATCGTCGATATCCGTATAATTTCGAACGTAGGTTACGATGTAGCCCCTATATTTTAAATAGCGATAAATCATGTCAAATATAACGGCAGAACGGGCATGACCAATATGACAGAGGTCATAAACTGTAACCCCGCAAACATACATGCCAATCCGCTTATTATTTAAAGGTTTTAGCTCTTCTTTTTTTCTTGTCAGGGTGTTATAAATCTTTATACCCATTGAACAGCCTATAAAAGTTTTCTATTCTTTTTATACATGTCTCCCTGCCCCAGAACTTTACAAGTCTTTCAAGTTCAGGGCCCTGTGTAGTTCCGGTCAGGGCAATCCTTAAAGTCATAAATAGTGTCTTACCCTTTACATTTATTTTTTCTCTAATAGCTGTGATAATTTTTTTATAAACCTCATCATCCAGAACCTGAAATTTTTTTAACTCTTCCATAAACTTATATACTATTCCCACAGCTTTCTCTTCCTTTAAAAATTGCATAGCCTTTGGAGTTATTTCAATTTCATCTTCAAAAAGCAATGGGAAAAAATCTTTAATCTGTTCTATTGTATTAAGTTTATCCTTCACTACCCAGGCAAGCAACCTTAAACGATGTTTATCTTTGATCTTCGCAGCATATATGCTTTTTTCAATATAAGGCAAAAGGCAGTCTCCAAGTTCTTTATCACCCAGTTTTCGAATGTAATTTCCATTTAACCACGTCAGTTTTCGAAGATCAAAAATGGCTGAACTTTTTGAAATATTTTCCGGTTTAAAAACCCTTACCATTTCGTTAAGGGAGATAAGTTCCTTACCTTGCGGGTGAGACCACCCTAAAAGTACTAAATAATTGACTAAAGCCTGGGGAAGGAAACCCGAGTTACGATAAGATGAAATGGAAGTGACACCATGCCGTTTGCTTAGACGCGTGTTATCCGAGCCATGAGTCAGGGCATGATGGAGGAAAAAAGGTATATTAAAACCAAGGGCATTCCCTATAAGGATTTGTTTTGGTGTATTGGAAATATGGTCCTCTCCTCTTATTACATGAGTTATTTCCATTAGAGCGTCATCAACGACCACGGCAAAGTTATAAGAGGCCCTTCCATCAGAACGGATAATAATAAGATCATCAATTGTATCATTGGAAAAATGAATCTCTCCATGGAGAATGTCAAATACAGTAATATTCTCCTCGCCGACTTTAAACCTGATTGAAGGTTTTATACCCTGTTCTTCCTTCTTTTTACATTCATCCCGGGTAAGTTCACGGCAGGTTCCCGGATATTTAGGTGTTTTTCCCTTAGAAATGGCATCATCTCGTATTTTTTCTAACTTTTCCGGGCTGCAATAACACCTATATGCTTTACCGGAAGATAAAAGCCAATCTGCATATTTAATATATATTTTCAAACGCTCAGATTGACGATAAGGTCCATATTCTCCCTTTATATCCGGGCCTTCGTCCCAATTTAAGCCCAACCATTTTAAATTGTCCAGAATTTCCTCTTCTGCCATGATGGTGGAACGTTCAACATCCGTATCTTCTATCCTTAAAATAAATTTTCCGTTATTACTTCGAGCAAATAGCCAGTTAAAAAGGGCAGTTCGGGCATTTCCTATATGAAGATGTCCTGTAGGGCTTGGGGCAAAGCGTACCCTAACTTTTGCAGCCATAAATTACTGTTTCTCCTTTAATAATACTACAGCATAGGCTGCAATTCCCCTACCCTCCCCTATCCATCCCAGTCCCTCGTTTGTTGTCGCTTTAATATTTATGATATTTTCAGGAATACCCAAAGTATAAGTAAGTCTGCTTTTCATCCTTGAGATATAAGGAGATAATCTAGGTTCTTGTGCCACAATTGTTGAATCAATATTAATCAATGAAAATCCCTTTTTTTCTAATATATTTGTAATATATATTAAAATTTTCATACTGGAAATATTTTTGTAATTCGAGTCCGAATCCGGGAAATGACAGCCCAAATCTCCTTCTCCCAGGGCTCCTAATATTGCATCTCCAATTGCATGGGATAAGACATCAGCATCAGAATGTCCCAAAAGTCCCTTATCAAAGGGAATCTCAACACCACCAAGAATTAAAGGCCGGCCTTCCACTAACTTATGAACGTCATAGCCAAAACCAATGCTCATTATCCCAAAAAATGCAATTAAAGAAAAAAACAAGTTGAAGAATAGAATATAAGTATGTAAAAATGCTCCTTATTTAGGGTAATAAAAAAACCAAATAAGGAGCATAAAAAAGTGAAACAAAAAAAGCATAACAAAAGCATGGAAGTAAATCAAACAAAAATTAAATTCACAAAGAAATCAATAACAGCATGGGGAGGGATATCAAGTTTAATCGCAAAGTTTTTAGAAAGGATTGAATTTAAGGATTGGGTAAAGAGTAACATACCCATCAAAGAAACATCAAATAATGGGAAGGGAATATATGAAAAAGTCTTAGGACAATTTTTCACGGTATTAGCAGGAGGATATCGATTTGCGCATATGTCGTGGTGGGGGCATGGTAGAGAAGTATTAATGAAAACATTTGGAGTCGAATGGCTGCCTTCAGTTCCTTCAGCCCTTACAAGGTTATGGGATAAGATTAGCTTACAGAGTCAAGCAGAGATGCTTGGGAACACCTGTCGTACATTTGCGAAAAGGATTGTCGGATGGGAGGGGATAAAAGAGGATAATCTTAATCTTGATTCAACAGTAATAACATTATACGGAGAACAACAAGGAGCAAAAAAAGGATATAATCCCAAAAAGCCTGGACGTTTATCCCATCATCCAGCAATAGCGTTTTTAGGAAGTGGATTTGTGGTCAATCTATGGAACAGAGCAGGGAACACGAATGCCGGCGAGAGGGCCAGAGAATTTTTTGAACAGACTTTAAAATCATTAGGTCAAAACTTTAAAGTAAAAAAAGTTTTGTGTGATAGTGGCTTCTATCTGATTAAATTTATCGAATATATTGAACAAAAGGGATTTAAATACATCATATCGGTACCAATGGCTCAGATTATTCAAAGAATGATCATGAGTATAAAAAGCTGGGAAAGAGTTTCAAAAGGAATTGAAGTAGCGGAATTCAGATTTAAACACACCGACCCTAAATGGAAGAAAGAACGAAAATACGTAGTGGTCAGGCAATCAGTAAATAAGCGTAAAAAGGCATTGGGTAAACAGGGTAGTCTATTTAAAGAAGAGGAAGATTGGAAAGAGTACAGAATGAACGTTATGGTAACCAACGATGAAGAAGGTTCACCAGTAGAGATATGGAGAGAATACAGGACAAGAGCAAAAGATGAAAATGGAATAAAAAAACTGAGAGAAGAATTTGGATTAAGAAGTTTTAACAAAGACAATTTTTGGTCTACAGAAGCAGTAATGGTAATGAACGCATTAGTTTTTCACAATCTCATTCATTATCTCAACAGGAATATTTTTAATGTTAATACCCCTTGTGAACACATTAAAACATTACGTTCCAAATATTTTATCATTCCCGGATTATTAGGATCAGAAGGTAAGTACAATATTCTTCGGCTTGGAGTTCGAGATAAAAAATTGAAGGCCAGACTAATTTATTTTATGGAGCGAATCGCCTGTATTTCCCATACTTTGAACTGCAATGCAATTAATTATGGCTGACATAATTTGTTGGTTTAAAATCATTTTTAGGATTTTAATTATGTTCTGAAATGATAGTTTTTATTGTCTGAAATATTTTTTGAAAAAATGAGTTGGATTGATGCCCTTAAAGTGCATTATCATTAAAACTTTAATTTTTATATATGCTATTGCCATGTAAATTAGCGGTTTTAACGTTTTTATTTTTCTACTGCATTTTTTGGGATTATGCCATAGCTGATGGTATTCGGGAATTATTAAATCGCTATAATAGAGGAATTGTGAAATCTCTAAAAGTTATGACTTAACAAAATCAGTTGACTCTTTTTG
>JAXHUS010000149.1:0-7269 GCA_034189305.1 Thermodesulfobacteriota bacterium
TATTTATTTCCTTGCTATTTATCTCCCATCCTGTGCAAACCAATGTCATCACATATATAGTTCAGAGAAACGGTGAACTGGCTACTTTATTTTATTTATTAGCCTTTTTTCTATTTATAAAGGGAAGATTAATGGAGGGCTTTAAAAAAGTTTTTTTTTATACTGGATGTGCCATTTCCTTTTTCTGTTCTTGCTGGTCTAAGGAGATAGGCCTGACTTTCCCCATTATGGCAGCAATTTTTGATTTTATATTCCTGTGTAAAAATAAAAAACTTTTTATAAACAGGCTGATAATATTTTCTATATTTCTTATCCCCTTTATTATTTATCTTTTATTTTTTTTTAGGGCGGGTGGAGTAATAAGAGAGATTCAAGGTGGACTCTGGGGCCCATGGCAGAATCTATTAACCCAGGCAAATGTTATTATTGAATATATAAAGCTATTGATACTACCTTTACCGGAAAGACTCAATGTTGATCATGATTTCAAGCTTGCCAGGTCCATTTTTGAGTATCCAACATTTTTATCCGTAAGTATTATTTTGTCTTTAATTGGGTTTTCTATTTATCTATCAAGGAACCATAAAATTACCTCCTTTGCACTTTTATGGTTTTTCGTTACCCTTATCCCAACTTCCAGTATAATTCCCCTATGGGAAATAATGGTTGAGTATCGACTTTATCTGCCCGGAATTGGCTTTTATTTACTTTTTGGCCTATTTATAAATAATGGAATTTTTTATTTAAGAAAAAAGAAAAAGAGGGTTAACTGGAATAAGTTAAATTATTTTGTATTTTGTGGGATAGTATTTTTTTACTCTATTTGCACTTATCAGAGAATATTGGTCTGGAAGGATGAATGCACTTTATGGGAGGATACGGCAAAGAAGTCTCCCCAAAAATCCAGGCCACACAACAATCTTGGCAATGCATATTTTAATAAAGGATTGTTAAAAGAATCCATTAGAGCATATAATAAGGCCGTTTCCCTCACCCCTGATTGGAAAACTCCGTACAATAATTTGGGCAATGCATACGCCTTCCAAGGTTTGTATAAGGAGGCAATAAAGGAATACCAGAAATCTATAAAAGCAAGTCCTCATTATGCACGGGCATATAATAATTTAGGAAATGCTTATATTCAACTGGGATTATATGATAAGGCGATTGCAGTTTATAAAAAAGCTTTGGAAATCAAGCCTGACTTTATCGAATTTCAATATAATCTGGCTTTGGCTTATAAAAATCATGGGGTATATGATGATGCAATTACAGCATATAAAAAAGTTTTGGCAGTTGAACCTGATTCTTATAAAATTTATTATTATCTTGGTGAGATTTATGAGCATAAAAGCTTTGACGAGAAAGCAATTGATGCATACAAAAAAGTTATAGAAAATAAACCGGATTTTATTAATGCATATATCAATTTAAGCATGCTTTATCTGGAGAAAGCATTATATGATAATGCCATAGATTTGTTGAAAAAGGCATTAAAATTTAATCCAATGGTTTGGGAATTACATAATAATATTGGTGTAGCCTATCTAAGAAAAAATCAATATTTAAATGCCCTTGACGAATTTCAAGAAGCCATCAGAATTAATCCTGATATGCATGAAATATATTATAATATGGCATGTGTTTATTCCCTGAATGGAGAAAATAATAAAGCAATTACATTTATTACAAAGGCAATTGATAAAGGATTCAAGAATTATGAACATATAAAAAAAGACCCTGATCTATCAAACATCCGAAATGAATTAAGTGCAATCATGCCTTAATCATCTTAAATCTACAATATTCTAAAACTGTTTATTTATAAAATGTCTATTGCATCAATTACAATTTCCACCCGTCGGTTTTTCGCCCTGTTTCCAGGAGTGCTATTTGGTACAATGGGATGTATATCAGCATATCCAACAGCAGAAATCCTCCCGGGGGGAAAGTTTGAGTGATAAAGTATATATTTTAAAACATTAACAGCTCTTATAACTGACAATTCCCAGTTTGACCTATATTTTAAGCCCGAACTTATGGGGATATTATCGGTATGCCCTTCAATTAAAGCGCTGCAGGGGTATTCTGCTAAAAAATTTCCTAATTTTTTCAGCACAGGTAAAGCAGTGTTATTAATTTCAACACTTCCCGAATCAAATAAAATTTTATCCGGAAATTCAATGATAATGCCGCGATTATCCTCTTTTATGTTCATTCCCTTAAATTCTTTTAAACCTTTCATCTCGTTTCTTATTTTATTTAAAACAAGGGCTTCTGCATCACTGAATTCATTTGGAGGACGAATCGGCTTATTGATAACAAGGTTAGAAAATCGAGTATCCAGTTCATCACTGGTGGGCCCCAAAATCCATAGGCCGGAAGAAAATATTTCAAAGGATTTTTTCAATTTTTCTTTATCCATGCTGGACATGGATATTAAAAGCACAAAAAAAGTCAATAATAGCGTAAGCAGATCAGAAAAGGTAACCATCCATCCATTTGTGTCTTTATCCGACATAACATATTCTCTTATTTGTGAATCTCATTACTTTTTTCGGTTTTATATATATCACCATGCATAGTGATAACTACCCTTCGATTTTTTGATCTTCCCTCTTCCGTATCATTCGAACACAGGGGATGATATTCCCCGTATCCAACAGCGGAAAGTCGATAAGGAGATATTCTTTCAGCTTCTACAATGTATTCAAGCACACTTACGGCCCTTGCCGTAGAAAGTTCCCAGTTTGAAGGAAAGCGGCTGTTTGAGATAGGCATATTATCCGTGTGTCCTTCAATGCTGACCGGGTATTGATATTTTTTTAAAATGCTTGAAATTTTTTTAAAAACGGGGATTATATCTTCTCTTAGTGATGCATCACCGGAATCGAACATAACTTTGCTGCCCAGAATAATATTAACACCTTTTTCAGTAACTTTAACGGTTATCTGTTCTTGAATATCCCTTTTTTTGATCTCCTGATGTAAATCGGTGAACAGATCATTGATGCTGGGTATTACGATATCAGATGGTCTGGCAAACCACGGGGTATTACGCCCCTTTTTTTCGATAGATCTCCCCCCGGATAGAATTCCGAAAGAATCTTTAATCGACCCTAAAGCCGCCTTTGTTTTTTGATTGTCTAAAACAGACATGGAGTTTAATAAAATAAAAAAGGCAAGAAGTAAGACACTTAAAGCGGTCATAAGCACTATAAAAGTATCTTTTGGTTCCTCCTCCCCTTTCCTTTTTTTTTTCATTTATGCATTAATGTTTAAAAAGGCACGCCAATTATTGAAACTAATTCTCTTTTAACGGACAACTATCAACTGACGTTACCCATTGTAAAGCATTTTTCTTTTGACATTCATTGGGACTTTTGCCTTTGACATTCGGTATTATCATTTAGCCTCTTCTTTATTATCTCTAACTACCTGTCTAAGGGATGGAGTAAGGTATACAACCAATCTTTCCTCAATAATCCTTGGACTTTCTCCTTGAGATACCGCCATAATTCCTTCAACCATTACTTCCCTGGTAAGCATTTCCTCCGCACTGCGCTTCTGTAATTTACCGGCAATAGGCAGAAACATAACATTTGCCATAACCGCTCCATAAAATGTGGTAAGCAGCGCTACTGCCATAGCAGGGCCTATACTGCCTGGATCATCCATATTCTGAAGCATCTGAACAAGGCCGATTAAAGTTCCAATTAAACCCATAGCCGGAGCAAAAGTTCCCATAGAGGTTAAAATATCGGCGCCAAGTTTATGTCTGTCTTCGACTTTTTCAATGTCTTTTTGGAGAATATTCTCAATTGATTTTGGTTCCAGACCATCAACACATAACGTTAGTCCCTTTTTAAAAAATTCATCCTTCTCTTCTTCTATAACATTTTCTAAAGAAAGCAGGCCTTCCCTTTTTGCTTTCTTTGAAAAATCCACCAATTTCATAATAATTTCTTGGGGATTAAGATTCTTTACCATAAAAGAATTTTTTACAATTTTGACAACCCCTAAAAAATCCTTGAGGGGGTAATTAATTAACGTAGCGCCTATCGTTCCACCCACTACAATACATAAAGAGGGAATGTTAATAAAAACACCAATCCCTGCCCCCAGGGTTATAGAGATAAATATTAATGAAAAGGCTGACAAAATGCCTGCAATAGTAGCTAAATCCATACCTTATATGTTAGCTTTTCAATTGTCTGGATTGATTTCTCATCCAGTTAATAATATCGTTTTTTAGGAATCTCCAGTGTTTACCGATTTTTGAAGCAGGTAATTTTTGCTCCTGGGCAAGTTTATAAAGAGTCGTCTTTGGTATTTTAAGATAAATTGCTGTCTCTTCTAATGTTAAAATTTGATCATTCATTTTTCTATTCATAGCTATTATTTCTTATTATCGTTCTTTCTTAACAGTTTTTATCGACATATTACAAAAATACTTAAACAAAAATCCTGATAAAATAGACTCGTAACGGTTTGCAGGGATCAGATTGAAGATTTAAGAAATTTGGGGATTTAACAAAATTAAAGCCGTTAAAAAGAAAGGGGATTAAAATACCAATGACTGAATGACTATCAACTTTTGACTAATCTTTTACTTCATCATCAAGCCATTTAAAATATTCTTTACTACCGTCAACGATTGGAAGTGCAATTATTTCCGGAGTCTCGTACGGGTGAATCTCTTTAACCATATTTTCAATCTTATCATAGAGGTTTTTTTTAGTTTTAATGAAACACAACCATTCTTGAGCCTTTTCAATATTACCTTTCCACCAATACTGACTTACTATCGGTCCAACTATCTGTGTACAACCGGCCATTCTATTCCTAACTAACATCCCTGCTATCTTTTCTGCGTCTTCCCTTTTCTCCGTCGTTACAAATACCTGTATATATTCTTTCGTCATAGTTCACCTCTATTTTTTATTTTCCTAAATTTCATAAATAATCAGAAAGCATGAAAAAATTATCAAAAATATCTCATATTTTCAATAAGGAATTGTTCTATATTGGTTAAAATTTTGTGGAATTTCCAACGGATTATGCAAGAATGGAAAGTAGCAAAACTATAATAGCTGCCACAATAAACGACTGTTTTATAGTTAAAAACGGCCCTCTGATTTTTCAATGTTCATATTTGCATTTTTCAATTATATAAAGCTTGACTTAAGAAGCGTTGGGGAATACCATGTTTTTCCTTAAATTGAAAAACTGTAACAATACAGGAGGCATAAATAATGAACAAAAAAATTATGTTTTTTATATACATTTTTTTATTTCTTTTTGCTGATATTAACTCGGTAACAGCAGATAGTTTCTATGAAAAAAGGAATAGTATAAAACTTTCCATTAACGAATGTCTAAAGCTTGCATTAGAAAAAAATATTGAAATAAAAATTGCCAGGCTTGATCCTGAAATTCAGAACCATAAAATAATAAATGCAAAAGCAGATTTTGACCCTCTAATCAGGATCGATATCCAAAACCATGATGAAAAACATAAACCAATAACCTTCCTTTCCGGAGTTGGATGGGAAAGGGACTACAAAAACCTGTCTCAGGAAAAGATTGAATATGATATCAATTTAGCAAAAAAATTAATTACCGGAGGGACATTTTCCTTAAGTTTTTTAAACAGCAGGCTGCGAACAAACTCCCTTTTCTCTTTTTATGACGAAACATATTCAAATGACATTGTTTTTTCTTTAAAGCAGCCCCTTTTAAGAAATCTTGGTAAGAATAATAATACTTATCGTATTACCATCAATAAAAACCACCTTAAAGTATCTCAAAATAAGGTACAGCACAAAATAATGGAAGTCGTAAACAGGGTACAAAAAATGTATTGGGAACTCTTATATAGTAAAGAATATCTAAAAGTATCCGAACTGTCTTTAGAACTTTCAACAGAATTACTGAAAAGAAATAAAGCGCTCCATAAAGAGGGCAGGATAACCAGGGTTGAAATTATTCAGGCTGAAGTCGAAGTAGCATCACGGGAAGAAGGAATACTTATTGCCGAAAATCAACTTTTAATAAATTCCGACAGACTGGCAAATTATTTAAATTTAACAAAAGAATTCAAAAGGGATGATATTATTATCCCAGAGGGTAAGCCAATTTTTATAAAAGATGAAATCAATCCGGATAAATGTTTAAGGATAGCAAAAGAGAAAAGGCCTGAGATACTTGAGGCGAAGATTAATCTTAAAAATTTAGAAATAACGTCAAAAATAACAAAAAATCAACTTCTACCGAAATTGGACCTGGTATCAAGTTTTACCCTGAATGGTTACGGAGGAAGTGAAAGTAGAAGTTTAGACGATACCCTGGATGATAACACCCGTATCTGGTCTGCCGGAATAGTATTTGAGTATCCTTTAGGGAACCGTAAGGCGTTCTCTGAATATTCAAAATTAAAAATTGAACTGGAAAAGGCAAAAAGGGAGCTTACACTATTAGAAAAAAGAATTGAGCTGGAGGTAATAGAATCAATAAGAAATATTGAAACAAATTTGAAAAGAATCGACACCTGTAATAAACGTACGAAAGTAGCAACTAAAAGACTAGAAATTGAGAAAGAGAAACTGGAACTTGGAATGTCCACAACGGTACAGGTTTTAGACTTTCAAGAAGATCTGACAAAGGCGCTGGATAAAGAAAATCGAGCAATTATTGATTATCAGCAGTCTCTAATAAATTTAGACCTTGCCACTGCTCAAATATTGGAAAAGAATAATGTCATTATAGAATAAGAAGAACTATTGAAATTAACATTTTTTTCTTCCTTTAAGGGGATAGGGATAGTCAGAATAACTTTTTCACAATGCCACAGATCAATAATTCCTGTGCTTTAAAGTCCTTTTCTGTACCCTGTCAACTGCTGTTACCATAACCATATCAAGACTTTATGCGAAAACTTCCGTCAAAAGTATAATTCTTTTCAGATAACTTTAAGACAATTTTCCTTTTTTCTCCTAATTCATAAAAAACTACTTGACATGGACATTTTTTATATATATAAGTTTCTATAAGTGGGTAATGTGGGTTAATGTGGAGGAAAATAGGTGTTCAGGGGTAGATTTGAACATAACCTGGATATAAAAGGTCGCTTTAGTATTCCGCACCGCTTTAGGGAGTATTTAACAAAACTTAAGGAAAATGTTCTAATCGTAACTACTGAGTTAGAGTTTTGCCTTTCTGCATATCCCCTGTTAGAATGGGAAAAATTAGAGAGTGAACTCAGTTCTT
>JAXHUS010000015.1:0-3670 GCA_034189305.1 Thermodesulfobacteriota bacterium
CTGTTTATTACCGAGGATATTAAGGTCAAATGCAAAAAATGCGGGTATATATTTTGTGATGCTACTGAAAATTATAAGGAATATGCCTTGAAAGCCGAAATCGATCCGTCTTCAATAGGAAGTGCCAGATCGGAAGACAGAGAGTTTTGTGTCTACAGGGAGTTTTACTGTCCCGGTTGCGGGGTGATGCTGGATGTGGATTCGTGTCCGCCCACCGATCCGATCCTGTGGGATACCAGGTTGAAATTGTAGGTTTTGGTGGACTAAAAAGCCCCGGACAAATTAAAAATTTTCAATAAGGAGATTAAAATGAGAAAGCATATCGTAATGTTATTTATATTCATGGCTATACCTGTTTTAATATGGGGAAAAGGTGATAAGATAAAGATAGGAACAATTATCACTAACCAAAATTATAAACAATATATTCCTGCAATAAAGAGTATGCTCCCGGAAGGAAGCCATTATTGGATAATTAATGGTATTAAAAAGGGATGGATAACTATTCCGTTAGTTCAAAGGGAAAAAAATTATCCTGCCCCCCCGGGATTTGCCGCTGCAACAAAAAAATATGCCGGTGTCTGTAAAATTGGACAAAATAATGAGCTTATAGGTCATGTTGCAGGAATACCCTTTCCAGATCCGAAAAACGGAATTGAGCTTGCATGGAATTGTTATAGTGAAATAAGGAGGCAGTGTATCGAAGATGATGAGTTCAGTTCTCCCTTTTTACTCATTGATAAAAATGGCGATCTGGAAAGAGAATTCAATATGCTTTTATGGAAAAAGAAATGGACGAAAAGGACTGATATAGAACCTATCCCACAAATTCCAGCAGGAAGGAAGGGACTTACATCCAAAGAATCCTTTGTAATTAATGAACCTTTTGATGTAAAAGGTTTTGCCCAAGTGAGGATAAGGTATGAGGCTCTGGAAAAATTTGATGAAGTGTACTCATATATTCCTGCCATTAGAAGAATTCGCCGTCTTACAGGATCAGATCTTACTGACCCTCTTCTGGGAAGTGATCAGATGATGGATGACTTTGAACTCTGGAGACAAAAGATTACTCCTAAAATGACCTTTAAATTTTCCGGGGTTAAAGAATATTTAGTTCCCAGAACATACACGAAAAAACCTCCCCAGCCCTTTATAAGACATAATTTATTTCAGGCGGAATGGGAGACAAGAGACCTTTATAAATTGGAAGTTATTATGAATGATCCTGATTATGCTTACAGCAGAAGAGTTATTTATGCAAGCCCTGAAAATAATACGTATTGTCTTTACTATGGAGAGAATTATGATCAAAAGGGAAGGCTCTGGAGAGGTGATGTACTGCTTGTTCAGGCGACAAATCCCGCAGTTGGCGCAAGGCTGTGGTATGGAACGTTAAAAGTCGATCACCTGACCCAGCATTCAACTGTAATGGATATGTACCCATCCCTAAAAGGAATGCCGGTTTCACAGAATAATTTTACTATTAAATATTTAATAACAAAAGCCCGTTAATTCAATTGTATAGGAATTCACTTTAAAATAGCTATAGGCACTTTAAACTTTAGAGCACTTTAGTCATTTATTTTGAAAGGGGGTTAAAAGATGTTTAATGATTTAAGGGAATTTTTAAAGGCTTTAGAAGAAAAAAGCGATCTGGCAAGGGTTAAGACGGAGGTTAATTGGGACAAGGAGATAGGGGCAATAGCCCAGGAGGCAGTGGTTAGGAAGTCACCCGCACTGCTTTTTGAAAATATAAAAGATTATAAGGATACTCATGGAAGAAAGCTTCTGATAAACGCCCTTGCTGCTCCTTCAAGACTCAATCTGGCCTTAGGTCTTCCTGAAGGGACGGGTTTTAGGGAGATGGTGGAGAATGTAATGGGAAGGGCAAAAAATTTAATAAAACCCGTACTTGTAAATTCAGGTTCCTCAAAGAGATTCATTCACAAAGGAGATGAAATAGATCTTTTTGAATTCCCGGTTCCTTTGCTTCATGGAAAAGACGGGGGAAGATACATTGGTACTTTTCACTCTGTAGTAACAAAGGATCCTGAAACAGGATGGGTCAACCTGGGTGTATACAGGGGAATGGTTCACGATAAAAAATCATTGGGCTTATACATTTCCGGCCCCCGTCATGGAATGATGCATGCTCGAAAATATCATGCCCTGGGAAAAAGTATGCCTGTGGCCATTGCAATCGGCATTGATCCGTTAATATTAATGGGAACCATTGCCGAAGCGCCGGTTGAACTTTGTGAATATGATCTGGCAGGGGCATTGAAGAAAGAGCCTGTAAAATTGGTAAAATGTGAGACCGTGGACCTTGAGGTTCCAGCAGATGCTGAGATAATAATTGAAGGAACCCTTTCCTTAGATCCCGAGGACTTTAAACCTGAAGGTCCTTTCGGGGAGTATCCCGGCAGGTACAGCGAGCTGGGGAGTTTCCCCAAACCCGCCTTGGAAGTGACTTGCATTACCCACAATGATGATCCCATATTGCAATCTACTTCCCTTGGTACTGGTCCGGATCTGGTGGCCGGAGATTCGGATTATGTCTCAGCCGTTGCCCTTTCTGCATTGCTTAGAAATCGCCTTGAAGAGGCAGGAATTCCAGGAATAACAGGTTTGTGGATGGACCCTGAGGCATTATTTTCGAATGTATTTATAAGTATTGATCAACAATTTTATGGACATGCCAAATGGGTAGCTTCTGCCCTCTGGGGATTAGCGCCATTTTACGGAAAGATGGTTGTAGTAGTGGACTCTGATGTGGATGTATACAATCTGAAAAAGATAAATTCAGCCCTGGCTTTCAGGTTTCAGGCTGACAGGGGGCTTGGAATCAACAAAGGTAACTTTGGAGCACTGGATCCTTCAATCGATCCTGAAGTTATACAGAAGACGGTACTGGCAAAGTGGGATAAGGTACTTTTAGATGCTACGTGGCCATTTGAATGGAAACCAAGAAAGGAATGGGGAGGGATGAAACATCCCCCTTCATGCCTGGCGGAAGAAGAGGATATAGAAAAGGTTCAAGAAAGATGGAAAGAATATGGGATTGATTAATGAGTTCCGTGTATAACAAAGGATGATAAACGATTCTATATGTTAACTGAAAATTATTAACTAAGACAGCAGCAAAAAGGAGATTTTCAAATGAATGGTGAATATGAAATAGTTCTTATCGGATCAGGGCATAATGCCCTTGCTTGCGGGGCATATCTTGCAAGGGCTGGAAAGAAGGTAATTGTTCTGGAAAAACTACCTTACATCGGGGGAGGAGTCGTTACCGTGGATGGGGAGGGAGTAAAAATACCAGGTACAAATCATATAGCTGGCAAACTGCTGCCAGGATTTAAAGTGAATCTCCATTCTCTAATGCATGAGTGGTTATTTCAGGGACCTGTATACTATGATCTGGAACTGGAAAAATACGGAGCTGAATATGTATTTCAGGACAGGATAATGGCGCATGTCTTTGAGGATGGAAGCAGTATAATTCATTATAAAGATCTTGATCTTATGGCTAAGGAAATAGAAAGATTCTCTCCTAAAGATGCAAAAAGGTATCATGAATTTATTTCTGAATATATGGGAGTAATGGAAATTCTTTCCACCTCACTTTTTACTCCGCCTATCCCTGATTCACAAGCATCTTCCCTTTTTG